>CAZMMO010000116.1:0-6642 GCA_964567365.1 uncultured Rhodanobacteraceae bacterium
GGCACTCATAATGCCGAGGTCGGTGGTTCGAGCCCACCCATAGCCACCATTTCCATCGCAAAAACAATAAATTACAAGAACGAGACCCGCTTCGAACGCGGGTTTTTCGTGTCCGCTTACCTTGGCCCACCGCATATCACGATCGATGGTCAACGCCGCGCCCGGCCGTCTCCTCGGTCCCACTTTTGAGGCAATGGCGCAACGACAGACAGGCACTCACTAGGGCCATAGAAGCCAACGAGCCCGACCGCGAAGGTCGGGTCGGGCCATGGTCCGTCGCGGCAATAAAGCGACACCTACAGTTTCAGCCGCCAGTCGACGTAGAAGTAGCGGCCGATATTGGCATCGAGTTCGTAATAGCCCCGGCTTTCGTCCGCCAGCGGCGGGTCGCGATCGAACAGGTTGTTGATGCCGATGCGCAGGTAGTTCTGTACCTCGTCACCAAAGGTGAAACCGAAGTAGCCGTTCCACGTGGTGTAACTGCCGACGCCGTAATAATCGCCGTTGGCATCCCGGGGCGCGCTGGTGTCCTTGAAATTGCCTATATAGTTGCCACGCAGTCCGGCACGGTAGCGGGCATACTTCCAGCTCACGCCGACCAGACCGCGGGTACGCGGCAAGCCGTTGATTTCCAGTTCCTGCACGGCTGGCGACTGGGCATCCTTCTTTTGTGAAAAGTCGTCCATGTAGGCCACGTTGGAACGGAAGTGGAAATCGCCGATGCCGGTCTGCAGCAGCTTGTAGTTGAAGCCGAAGTCGACTCCGGACACGGTGCGTTGGGCAATGTTGATGAATGTATCCCGCACGTAGTCCACTGCACCGGCCGGAGCGCGCTGGTCATCGGGGTGAGCGGCGTTCCAGGCCGCAAAGGCCGCTTTGTCCGCTGCGGTCACCGGCTTGCGCACGACGTTGGGGTTGCTTCCCTGGCCGGTGGTGCGCATCAGGAAATCGAGATTGAGCTGATCTTCTTCCCCGAAGGTGGAAATCACGTCCCGCTGGCGAATCTTGAAGTAGTCCATGCTCAAGGACAGGTTCTTGGCGAACGTCGGCTGCAGCACGAAACCGAAGCTGTTCTGTTTGGCCTGTTCGGGCCCCAGGTCGGGATTGCCGCCACGGATGACCTGGCGCGACACGTCGCCCAGGTCGGCCGGGCTGCCGACCACGTCGGCCCGATAGGGGTCGGGCGTACCGGTGTTGCGGCGGATGATCTCGCCCACGAACACCTGCGCCAGGGTAGGGGCGCGGAAGCCTTCACTGTGCGAGGCGCGCAACAGCAGCCACTTCACCGGCGACCAGGCCAGCGAGACTTTCGGCTTGGTGGTGCTGCCGAAATCACTGTAATGCTCGGTACGCGCCGCCAATGACACCTCCAGGCGCTGAAAGCCGGGAATCGCGTTCATTTCACTGAAGATGGGCACATAGAACTCGGCGAAGCCCGAGGTCACGGTGCGGTCGCCTTTGGAATCGGCACTCTTGGACTGCGCGATCACGTCGTCGCCGACCGAAAACGGGTCGCGCTGGTCGGAAAAGGTTGCGTGCCGCACCTGCAGTCCGAACGCGGCCTGGGCGTAACCGGCCGGGACCGAAAACAGTTCCCCGGAAATCTTGGCATCGAAGATGCCCAGGCCGGTCTCTCCCACACGCCATGTGGCGATGCGCACGGCGTCCAGTACCTCCTGGGAGTTGGCGTAGGGACCGCCGAAGGGGTTGAAGGCATCCGGCGTATCCAGCGACAGTTGATGACGCAGCCGGCTTTCGGAAATCATGTTGAGACCGCGATCGGTGGTCTTGCCTTCGCCATACTCCAGGCTGGTCTCCCAGTGCCAGCTGCCCCACTGTCCCCGCAGGCCGGCGATGCCCTGGTAGGCACGCGAGGTCACATCGGCCCCACGCCGCCCCAACCCCACCGGACGGTAATTGCGGATCAGCACGTCCGAAGCCGGAGTGTCGGGATGCGCGGTACCCGGCCCGTAAAAGCGCGTACCGAACGGGTTGTAGTAATTGCTGGCCGGAACGTAGATGTAATTGTCCGAGTTGGCCGATACCGGTGAAGCGGCATTGGCGATATAGGAATTGGCGTGGTAGTAGAAAAAGTTGCCAAACGCTTCCACATCGTTCAGGAACTTGTGGTTGATGGATCCGAACACCTGGACGCGCTCGGTACGCGGGCGCAGCATATATTCCGGGTCGAAGTTGTAACGCATCGACCGCGGAAGGCTGCCATCGGCCACCTGGGTGCCGCTGCCGTCCGGCGTCATGTGAAAACGGCTGCCACTCAATCCCGGGGCATCGTGGGCGTGGAAATAGCCGGTGGCGTCCACGCTGCCGGTCTGGAAATTGCCGTAGGGACCGCTCAGGGAGCGATTGTCCCAGCGCGTGTCGGAACTGCCGGCGGCCTGGCGCAGGTCGGCCGTCCGCATGTAGTCGATGTCGCGCGCTTCCAGGCTGTTGCGGTTGTAATAACCGATGAAGCCCATGACGTTGGTGCGCCCGTCGTTGAAGTTGTGCCCGGCCAGGAAGTTGGCCGAACGGACCCCCATGCCGCCGGTGCCGACATGGCCGTAGCGCAGATCCGCCTCCGCGCCCTCGTAATCGGTCTTGAGGATGGTGTTGACCACGCCGGCCACGGCATCGGATCCGTAAATCGCCGAGGCGCCGTCACGCAGCACTTCGATACGGGCGATGGCACCCAGCGGGATCTGGTTGATGTTGGCCGACAGGCGCGGAACCGCGCCGGAAGAAATGGGGAACGGCGCTATGCGATGACCATTGAGCAGTACCAGCGTGTTGCCCGAACCCAGCCCGCGCAGATTGATCGAGTCCACATCACCGCGGGCGGCATTGGGACCGGTGGAGGTTTCGCTGTTGTCGAACGCCGCCGCCTGCGGCAACTGCGCGAGCAGGTCCGACACGGTGGCCGCGCCACTGATGTCGATGTCTTCCTGGTTGATGGTCGTCAACGGCAAAGCGGTCTCGGCATCGATGCGGCGAATGAAACTGCCGGTCACCGTGACCGCTTGCAATTGTTTGGCATTCTGCCGCGGCGCCGTGGCTGCCGTCTGCACCCGGCCTGCAGTAGCAGCCGCTGGCGGACTGGCGACACTGGCAGCGGGCACCGGTACGGCTGCCGGTGGCGCGGTGGCACCCGGCGTGCCCGGCCTCGCCGGACTGGCGACGTGGCCACGCGGTCGCAAAGTAATGGTGTGGCCGTCGTTGCCGACCACTTCCAGGTCGGTTGCCGCCAGCAGCTTGTCCAGCGCCACCGCAACATCCATGCGCCCTTTCAGCATCGGCGTACGCACACCAGCCAGTTGCGCTTCCGGTGCGATCACCTGCACGCCCGCCTGTCGCGCAAATTCCGGCAACGTGGTGACCGCATCCCCCGCCGGCAGATTGAAATCCCGATCCTGCGCCATAGCCAGCGGCGAGGCCAGCCCGGCCGCAAGCAACAGTATGCCGACCACGCGGGCCCGCCATGTCATGTTTCCTGATTGCATCGACACTCTCCCATGGATGTCGCCCGGCCCCGCCACGCGGGACAGGAAGTTCGCACGTGGGGCCACTGCCCCATATTCACCATCGCTCATTCAATTCGATGCACGGGATCGCGTTTCCCGCCATCTCAACGACGATGCGAACCGACCTTGGAGTTGTCCGGGGAGTCGATGGCGTCCAGATGTACGGTGTCGCCATGACGGGACACGGCCAGGCCCATGCTCAACGCCACTGCATGCGCAAATCCGACCGGGTCGGTGGCCGAATACAGACCCACGACGCGGCGATGGGCCACGGCGGGGTCATCGATGACGATGCGTATGTGGCTGTAGCGGGTGAATTCCCGTGCGGCTTCAGCCAAGGTGTCGCCCTCGAAAGAGATCATGCCTTCCCGCCACGCCAATCGGCGGCTGACTTCACCCGGTTCGAGCGACTCGATCTCCAGCCTGGCGCGCGGCTGCGCCACGGCCAGCATGTCCGCCGACAGCTGGCGCCGGACCATTCCCACGGTGGTATCGGCGGAAAAATCCACTGTACCTTCACGCACGATCACTCGAACTGCGGCATCGGCCGTACGCGACACGGCGAAACTGGTACCCAGGGCGACTACCGTGGCCTGCACGGCCTCCACCACGAAGGGCCGCAACGTATCCTTGGCCACGTCAAAAAACGCTTCACCTTGTATCAGCCGCACCAGGCGCCGGGTCTGGCTGAAGCGAACCACGACCTTGCTGGCCGAATTCAGGAAAAGTACCGATCCGTCCGCCAGCGACACGCGAAGACTCTCTCCCAGACGCGTGCTGATCTGGCGCCCATGATGCGGCAACAACGCCAATCCGACCATGCCGGCGGCAATGCCGGTACCAGCCATCCACAGGAGCCGACGCCGTTGCCGATCTGCCGGCGGCTCCTGGTGCGCACGCTCGAAGTGGCGCGGATCGTAGCTTTTGCCAAGCGCGCCGGCCCGATCAAAATGCACCATCACGGCCCGCGCCTGCGCAAATGCGCCCAGATGACGACGATCCTCGGCCAACCAGGCGTCCAGCCGCATCTGCTCACGCGCCGACAACGGCCCCCGGTCGCAACGCGCGACCCAGGCAGCGGCGATGGCCGCAATGTCATTTCGGTCGCGACGCGCTTTCATGGTTCCTGCTCCTTCGATTGCTCCGTCCCGGCCCGCCTTCAGGCCGCGCGCTGCCGGGCACCGCCATGGCTGCGCCCAACAAGCGCACACCCTTGCCGATGTGCTTCTCCACCGTACTTTCACTGATACCCATGCGTGCCGCAATCTGCCGTTGCGAAAGGCCGTGCACCTTGCGCAGCATGAACGCCTGGCGACATTTGCCGGGCAAACGCGCAATCAGGCGGCCGACCCGGCGCAATTCCTCGCTTGCCTCCGCATACCGATCCGGCGAGCGCTCGTCACCCGGATGGTCGAAACGATCCATTTCCGCCACCACTTCGATGGATACAATGTTGGCGCGACGCACATGCTGCAAAATCACCGATCGCGCCACGGTGAACAGATAAGCGCGTGGATTGCGCACATGCGTGGTGTCCTCCAGGGCCACCAGCGCGGCATAGGCTTCCTGCACCACGTCATCCACCTCCAGGCCCATCGCCATGCGGCCATGCAGGCGCCGCACCAGCCATGCACGCAGCGCCGCCTCGTGCGGCAATATCTGCTCGGCCAGCCATTGCACCCGTTGTGCATCGACACGCGTCAAGGTTTCACTCCCCTCCAGTCGCCGGCTCCAGCAAGAGCCGCATCAGGCGGTCGGCACCGAATGTCGCCTTCGCATCAATACCTTCGGCACCACTGGCATCACCCACCTCGTAAGTGACCGACGGCGCGCGGTACTGGCGATAGACCCAATTCTTGAACACCGTACCCTTGGCCGCATTGGCTTTTTCCCGAATCCGCCCCGGAAACCGCGCCCGCATGGCATCGATCCAGCGCCGCAGCACACCGCCAGGCGCGCGCGCCGGCGACTCTCGAACGGTATAGAAAATGTCGTGCCAGGTCGAATGGAAATCGATGGCAAAAGCCAGCCGACGCCCCGCTCGATCCAGAGCCTGCTGCATGGCCGCGCGAACCGCCCGGGTTTCCGGCTCGGTAAAGGTACCCCAATCACGGTTGAGGTCCTTGCCGTCGGCATTGCCACGCCAGTTGCCTTCGACCACGCCATCGGGATTCATCAACGGCACCACCAGCACCAGCATGCGCGAACGAAACTTGCGTGCCAGCGCGGTATCCGCGGCCAGACGCGACACAAAGTCCATCAGCGCTTCCGAGCCCGTGGTTTCGGGTGGGTGTTGGCGGCCAATCACCAGCAACACCTGCTTCGCCTCAGGGTTGCCGAAACTCAGCATGCGCAAGGGCCGGCCCTGTACCGAATGGCCGATGACGCGGGAATGGACGCGCCCGGTTGTCTGCAGGCCCGCTTCCCAACGCACGAAATCGACCGGGCCGATGGGCGGTTGGGCAAACACCCGCAGCGGTTGCGGCCCGACCTGCACGGTCAGCACGGAATTGCCATCGGCGCCCTGGGTGAACGCACCCTTGGCGGCGCGCTGCCAATGGACCCCGTCACGGCTGAGCTTGGGCCAGTATCGCTGCCGTCCATGCCGGTAGCGGAACTCGACACGCACCGTGGTCGACTGGCGGGCGCGAATGCTGAAGCCATACCAGGGGCTGGGGTTGATCGGCACACTTTCGGGCGTGCTCAATACCGCATAATGGCCCGGCCCGAGACGGGTCACCCCGTTCAGACGCGCCCCCGTGATCCGGTTGCTGAAAATAATCCCATCCGCAGGGAACACCCAGATGCGGTGCACCTGCATGTGCGCCGTGCCCAGATCGGCGTTGGGCGCGGCAACGGTTGATGCCGGCGACGCGACCGCGCGCACCGTCTGGGTCGGCGCGCACGCCGACAGTAGCGCAGCACCAGCGACCAGCACCAACCCACGCAGCCCACGCGGCCAGACTCGACTCCACACGCTTTGCATCCACTTGCTCCCGAAATCATGGTCAAGGGCCCGCAGGGCCGCTACAAGGGAGGGATGCATGAAACGCCGTTTTCCGCCAGTCCTGCTTCCGGCATGCGAACACCTTGGAAACAGGGGCTCCAACAAATAGATGCTGAT
>CAZMMO010000117.1:0-6629 GCA_964567365.1 uncultured Rhodanobacteraceae bacterium
CCTGATCGACAAGATCGTGCGCGAACCGCTGGGCGGCGCCCACCGCAACCCGCACGGCATGGCCGTGCGCCTGAAGGCCGTCATCCTCAACCAACTCGACCGGCTGCAGGCGCTGCCCGTCGCCGACCTGCTCGAACAGCGCTACAAGCGCCTGCGCGGCTACGGCACCTGGCAGGAATGATTTCCGCGTCGCGACCGGCGGCCCGTCGAACAACGCGTTACCATCGCGCCCACACCCCGGGAAACCGTCATGGCCGATGAACCTGCCGCCAAACTGGCCGTCCTGATCGACGCCGACAATGCCCAGCCATCCCTGGCCGAAGGCCTGCTGGCCGAGATCGCCAAATACGGCACCGCCCACGTCAAGCGCGCCTACGGCGACTGGACCGGCAACCACCTCAAGAAATGGAAGGACCAGTTGCTGACCCAGTCCATCCAGCCGATCCAGCAATTCGGCTACACGCGCGGCAAGAACGCCACCGATTCGGCCCTGATCATCGATGCCATGGACCTGCTCTATTCGGGCCGCTTCGACGGTTTCTGCATCGTCTCCAGCGACAGCGATTTCACGCGCCTGGCCGGGCGCATCCGCGAATCGGGCTTGACCGTCTACGGCTTCGGCGAAAAAAAGACCCCCGACCCGTTCGTGGCCGCCTGCGACAAGTTCATCTACACCGAGGTGCTGGCGCGCGACGCCTCCGCAGAGCAGAAAAGCGAAGGCGGCCACGCCAAGGACACGCCCATCCAGCCGCCGCACCGGCAGACGACGCGGGAACTGCGACAGGACAGCCGCCTGCTCAACCTGCTGCGCAACGCCATCAGCGATGCCGAGGACGACGGCGGCTGGGCCGACCTGGGCGTCGTCGGCAGCATCATCAACAAGCGTGCGCCCAATTTCGACGCGCGCAACTACGGCTACGCCAAGCTGAGCGGGCTGGTCGCGGCCATCGGCTTGTTCGAGATGAACGAACACCTGTCGGCAGCCGGAAGCAAGCATATCCAGTTGCGCAACCAGCCCGGCAAATAGCCATGGCCGAGCGGACGCTGCCCGACATCCTGCGTGATGCGCTGGCGGCCCACGCCAACGGCCCCTTGCTGGTGGCCTTCAGCGGCGGCCCCGACTCCACCGCCCTGCTGCACGCGCTGGCGGCCCTGCCCGAAGCGCATGCGCGCGGCCTGCGCGCCGTGCACGTCGACCATGGCCTGCACGCCGACAGTGCCCGTTGGGCCGAGCACTGCCGCAACTTCTGCCACGATCTCGGCGTCCCGCTCGACCTGCATCGCGTCACGGTGGACCGCCACGGCGGCATGGGCCTGGAGGCCGCCGCGCGCGATGCGCGCCTGGCGATCTTCGCGCGGCAGTTGCCGCCCGGCGCCTGCCTGCTCACGGCCCACCATCGCGACGACCAGGCCGAAACCGTACTTCTGAAACTGCTGCGCGGCGCCGGCCCGGAAGGTACCGGCGGCATGCGCGAACTGCGCCCTTTCGCCGCCGGCCATCTGTGGCGTCCCCTGCTGGACACGCCGCGCGCCGTGCTCGCCGGCTATCTCCGGGAACACGCCCTGAACAGCATCGACGATCCGTCCAATCGCTCTCCCGCGATCGCGCGCAGCTTCCTGCGCCAGGACATCCTGCCGCGCCTTTCGGCCCATTGGCCCCACGCCGTGCGCTCGATCACGCACAGCGCCCGCCTGCACCGGCAGGCCGCCGATTACTTGCACCAGGACGCCGTCAGGGTATTGGAAACCCTGCTGCATGCATCCGACCACAGCCTGGACGCGCACGCATGGCTGGCCCTGCACCCGGCGCTGCGCGGCCCGGTGCTCGACCAGTGGCTGCACACGTGCGGCTTCGCCGTACCCACGCTGGCCCAGCGCGAGCAACTGCGCCGACAGATTCCCCGTGCCCGCGGCGGCCGCGTGCCGCTGGTGCAATGGCCGGGCGTGGCCGTGCACGTCTGGCGCGGGCGCCTGCACGCCCACCGGCCGCTGCCGCGCCCCCCGGCGGCATGGCAAAGCGCGTGGCATGGCGAAGCCCTCGAACTTCCCGCGGCGTCGGGCACCCTGCGCCTGTTGCCCACCAACCCGGGGCATGCACCGACCCCCGAACTGCACGTGAGCCTGGGCGCCACCGGCATCCGCCTGCGCCCGGCCGGCGACCCGCACACCCGCAGCCTGCGCGACTTGTTCCAGCAGGCCGGCGTGCCGCCCTGGCGCCGCCCGCGATGCCCGCTGGTCCACGACCGGCACGGCACCCTGCTGGCGGTTGCCGACCTGTGGCAGACCGCCGCCGGGAAGGCTTTGTTCGACGGACTCGGGCGCTATCCACGCTGGTCCCCAACGGCCTAGGAAGCCGGTTCCCGACTCCGGAGCCGGGTAGGGCGGGCACGGCCCGCCAATACGGACCTTTTGACGGCGGGCCATGCCCGCCCTGCTCGCGTACGCGGTCCATCCGGGGCTTCCTTGAAAATCGCGGCGTCGATTGCTTGTTCAGGCTTCCTGCGCTACCTTTGCCGGCCATGAGCAAGTCACCGGACCCGTCTTCCGCGTCCACCGGGCAGGCCAACCAGGTCGCCGGTTTCGAGGCGTCGCTGAACGAACTGGAGCAACTGGTCGCACGCATGGAAGGCGGCGACCTCAGCCTGGACGACTCATTGAAATCCTTCGAGCGCGGCATCGCGTTGTTCCGCAGTTGCCAGGGCACGCTGGAGCAGGCCGAACTGCGTGTACGCCAGTTGCTGGACCCCGAGAATCCCGATTCCGCGCAAATCCTTGAACACGACGACTGAAACCGCCCTCGGCGAAGACCATCTCGCATCCTGGGTGGCGCGCGCCAACCGGGCCCTGACCCGCATCCTCCCCGAACAGATCCAGCCTCCCGACGAACTGCACCACGCCATGCGCTATGCCGTGCTCGGCGGCGGCAAGCGCCTGCGCCCGCTGCTGGTCTACGCCGCCGGGGCCGCCGTCGGCGAGTCCGGCCCGGTGCTGGACACGCCGGCCTGCGCGGTGGAACTGGTGCACGCCTATTCGCTGGTGCACGACGACCTGCCGGCCATGGACGATGACACCCTGCGCCGCGGGCACCCGACCTGCCACGTCGTGTTCGGCGAAGCCATGGCCATGCTGGCCGGCGACGCCCTGCAGGCGCTGGCCTTCGAGATCCTGGCCCGCGACACGGCCAGCCCGGCCGGAGCCCGGGTGCGCATGCTGGGCGTGCTGGGTACCGCCTGCGGTTCCACCGGCATGGCCGGCGGCCAGGCGATCGACCTCACCGCCATGGGTTCGCAACTGGACCTGCCGGCGCTCGAACGCATGCACGCGCAAAAGACCGGCGCGCTGATCCACGCCTCAGTGCAACTGGGCGCGATGGCCGGCGCCTGCCAGGACGCCGGCGTGCTCGACATGCTCGAGCGCTACGCCATGGCCGTGGGCCTGGCCTTCCAGATCCGCGACGACATGCTCGATGTGGAAGGCGCCACCGACGTCATCGGCAAGACCGCCGGCAAGGACCAGGCCCAGGCCAAGCCGACCTTCCCCGCCCTGCTGGGCATGCGCGCCTCGCGCCAGCGCCTGGCCGAACTGACCGAGGCGGCACTGGAGGCCATCCGCCCGCTGGGCCCCCCGGCCGGCATGCTCGCAACCCTGGCCCGTTTCGCCGCCCGCCGCATCCACTGACACTGACGACCGGCCGCGCGCCTGCGCCCTGGCACATGCGGCAAACCGGCGCCTCCCGACGAAAAAACCGCGGCCCCGTGCGGAGCCGCGGTTCCGATGCCGGCGGCGACCCGGCTCAGCTCACCAGGCGCAGGCAGAACGGATAACGATACGTGCCCGAATTGTTGACCGCCACGGCGGCGACGATGCAGAACACCAGGTTGGCCAGCCACAGCAGCCAGAACAGGAAGACGCCGATAACGATGATGGTCAGGATCCAGCAGATCACGTAACCGATCAGCACCGTGATCTGGAAATTCAGCGCTTCCTTGGCCTCGCCGACCAGATAGCTCTTGTCGCTGCGGTCCTTGCTCACCAGCCACACGATCAGCGGCACGATGAAGCCGAACAGCAGGCCCGACAGGTGCGTCAGCATGGCGAGATTGCGGTCTTCGGTACCCGTGCCCGAAGCCCCGCTGTCACCTGCGGGTGGCCGGGGTGGCTCCGGTGGCGGGGTCGATGACGACGGAGCCGGCGCGGCCGGCGGCATGTTCTCCGGTGGTACGCTCATGAAAATCCCTCCTGACATGACGAGACTCGACTTTCATTCAGCTTTCGCCCCCTGTCAAGCAGTGCCGCGTCCGCGCGGGCCTCATTCCCCGGCCACGGTCATGCGCTCGACCAGGATCGAACCGGTCATGATGCCCGAGCGGCGGTCCACGTCGGCGCCCACGGCCACGATGTTCGCGAACATGTCGCGCAGGTTGGCGGCAATGGTGATTTCCTCGACCGGATACGCGATGGCGCCGTTTTCCACCCAGAACCCGCTGGCGCCGCGCGAATAGTCCCCGGTGACGATGTTGACGCCCTGGCCCATCACCTCGGTCACCACCAGGCCCGTGCCCAGGCGTTTCAGCAGGGCGTCGAAATCGTCCTCGCCGTGGCCCACCACGACGTTGTGCGCGCCGCCGGCGTTGCCGGTGGAGGCCAGTCCCAGCTTGCGCGCCGAGTAACTGCCCAGCAGGTAATGCACCAGCACGCCGCGCTCGACCAGCGCGGCACGCCGCGTGGCCACGCCCTCGGCGTCGAAGCACGTCGAGCCCGGCCCGCGCGGCAGCAGGGGTTGCTCCTCGATGCCCAGCCAGTCGGGAAAGATCTGCTGCCCCGCCTGGCCGACCAGGAAGCTGGCATCGCGGTACAGGGCCCCGCCGCTGGCGGCCGACAGCAGATGGCCGACCAGGCCCCGCGCCACCTCCGGCGTGAACAGCACCGGGCACTGGCGCGTGGACAGGCGCCGCGCGCCCAACCTGGCCAGGGTCCGTTCGGCCGCCGTGCGCCCGAGCGCGCACGCGGGCATGAAGTCCCCGGCCGAACGCACGCTGTCGTACCAGTAGTCGCGCTGCATGCCGTCGTCGTTGCCGGCGATCAGGGCACAGGACATGGAATGCCGCGTGCCGCGCTCGAGGCCGACAAAACCGTGCGAATTGGCGTACACGGCCAGGCTGGAGCCCGCCTGCACCGAGGCTCCCTCGGAATTGGTGATGCCCGGCATCTCGCGCCCGGCCGCCTCGATCTCGCGCCCCAGTTCGATCGCCTCGTCCACGCCGATCGGCCACGGATGCCACAGGTCCAGGTCGGTGAAATCGGTGGCCATGAGCCCGGCATCAGCCAGCCCCGCGCAGGGATCGTCCTCGGTATAGCGGGCGATGGCGCAGGCCTGCTCGATGGTGGCCTGGATCGAACCGGGATCGAGGTCGGCGGTGCTGGCCGAACCCTTGCGCCGGCCGAAATACACCGTCAACCCGAAGCCGCGGTCACGCGTGTGCTCGACGGTTTCCACCTCGTCCAGGCGTACGTTGACGCCCAGCCCGGTATCGATGCTGGCCGACACCTCGGCCTGGCTGGCCCCGGCGGTGCAGGCGCGATGCACCATGTCTTCGGCCAGGCTGGCCAGGCGATCCAGTTCGGCGCGGCTCGGGTCGGGGTTTGCCATTGCATTCATAGCCATCGAATACCTGTCTCATGCAGCAAGCGGGGGAATGCGGGACAATGGCCCGCCGGATTTCACGGATGGATCGTTTTGCGCGACGAGATCGAACACGAGGGCGACGACCGCCCCAGCCGCAGCCAGCGTCGCCGCGAGGCGCTGGCCACGCTGGACCTGGCCGGGCAGCTGGCGGCCCTGCCGCCGGCGCGGCTGGACAAGCTGGGCCTGCCCGAGGACGTGCGTGCCGAAATCGACAACGTGCGCCACATCACCTCGCACGGGGCGCGCAAGCGGCAGCTGGCCTACCTGGCCAAGCTGATGCGCCGTCACGACGACGAGGCCTTCGCGACCGCGCATGCCGCGCTGGGCGAAGATCGCCGGCGCGCGCGCCACGAAGCCGCCGCGCTGCACCGTCTGGAAGTCCTGCGCCAGCGTCTGCTGGACGAAGGCGACGCGGTAGTCGAAGAGCTGCTGCGCGAGCACCCCGGCCTGGACCGCCAGCGCCTGCGCTCGCTGGTACGCCAGGCGCGCAGCGAGCGCGAACGCGGCAAGCCGCCACGCGCCACGCGCGAGGTCCTGCGCTTCCTGCGCGAGCTCTGACCCGGCTGGCCTCGCGAACCCCTGTAGGAGCGCACCTGGGCGCGACTGGCGCGAGGCCCCATGAAAGGACGATGCCGTCGCGCCCAGGTGCGCTCCTACAGGGGGTGGTTTCCACCAGAAAAACGGGCCGTTCGCGGTGAGGTATCGGATCCGCATGCCGGCTTCCCGCGTCACGCGGTGCCGCCCACGGTCATGGCATCCACGCGCAGGGTCGGCTGGCCCACGCCCACCGGCACGCTCTGACCGTCCTTGCCGCATACGCCCACGCCCTCGTCCAGGGCCAGGTCGTTGCCGATCATCGACACACGCGTCAAGACCTCGGGGCCCGAGCCGATCAGGGTCGCGCCCTTGACCGGACGCGTGACCTTGCCGTTTTCGATCAGGT
>CAZMMO010000118.1:0-6603 GCA_964567365.1 uncultured Rhodanobacteraceae bacterium
ACGAGTAGATGCCGCCGTCGCCGCGCGTGGCGCTGGTCAGGCTCTGGTCGGTGCGCTTCCATGTGCCGTCGACGAAGCTGTAGCCGTAGGCGCGATGCGTCGGTGCCGGCCCGCGGTGGTGCTCGTACATCAGCGTGCCGTTCATGCCCAGCGGTTGGAAGATGCGCTGTTTCATGAAGTCGGCCAGGTCCATGCCCGAGACGCGCTCCACGATCAGGCCCAGCAGCACGTAGCCGCCGTTGCTGTAGCGGTGCGCGCTGCCCGGCGGAAAATAGAGCTTGTCCTGCGACGCGATCATGCGCAACACGTCGGCGTCGTCCAGTTGCGTGGTGCGACTGGCGGGGATCAGGTCCTCGTAGTCGACCAGGCCGCTGGTGTGTGTGAGCAGGTTTTCGATGGTGACCTTGCCGTCGACGGCCGGCAACTCGGGCAGGTACTTGCGGATCGAGTCGTCCAGTTGCAGCTTGCCGTCCTGCTGCAGCAACAGGATGCAGGCGGCGGTGAACTGCTTGGAAACCGAGGCCAGGCGGTAGTTGGTGGCCGGCGTGGCCCTGGTGTGCTGTTCCAGGTCGGCATAGCCGTAGCCGCGGCGGATCAGGGCCTTGCCGTCCTTGACGACCAGCAGCGATGCGCCGGGCACGTCGCCGTTGTAGCGGCTCATCAGCGCGTCGACTTCGGCCAGCCGCGTTTGCGAGGTGATCTGCGCGCTGGCGCTGCCGGAAGCGGCCATGCAGGCCAGGGTCGCCAGGAGGAGGGTTTTGCGCAGCATGGGTCGGGCCCTCGCGTCGGCGGTCATTGGACGGGAACGTCGTACAGGGTGGTCGGCTGCGGATGCA
The DNA here is from genome assembly GCA_964567365.1 of uncultured Rhodanobacteraceae bacterium. Classification (GTDB taxonomy): domain Bacteria; phylum Pseudomonadota; class Gammaproteobacteria; order Xanthomonadales; family Rhodanobacteraceae; genus Oleiagrimonas. Next base: position 837 of record CAZMMO010000118.1, read on the forward strand.
TGACCAGCGTGTAGTGCCACCACTCGTTCGGATAGTTCTTGAAGCCCTGGGCGGCCATGGCCTTGAGCAGCAGCTCGCGGTTGGCATGCTGTTTGGCGGTGGCCTTCGGCGAGTCGGTGTGGGTGAGCGGATCGAACAGGTCGAAGTGCGTGCCCATGTCCAGCGGCTTGCAGTGCTTGCCCTGGTCGTCGCAGCGCATCATGGTCAGGTCCACGGTGGCGCCGCGGGTGTGGTTGGACACCGCCGCGATGTAGCCGTCATGGAACAGCTGGCTCTTGTCCACGTTGGGGTAGTGGGCGGCCTTGGTGCTCTGGTCGGAGTTGTGCGACCAGCGCACGAACGCCGCCACCGCCCGCGCCGGACGGTAGCAATCCCACAGTTTCAGGCGCATGTGGCGCTTGCGCAGCGCATGCTCGACGCGCGCCAGGGCCTGCGCCGCCGGCTTGAGCAGGAAACACTTGGCCGCGCGGTAGCCGGGCACCGGGGCGCCGGTGAAGTTGTCGCTGCCCGCGTACTTGATGTCCTCGGCGATGTCGGGCACCAGGGAGCGGATGTCCACCATGCCGGCTGCGCGCATGGTCTTGGCCGGTGAAACCTTCGGTGGCGTGCCGGCCCAGGTGCCGCTGGCGGCCAGCGCCAGCGCGCAGGCCAGGGAAAAGACGGTGCATTTATTCACAGGCGTGCTCCCGGGTGAAGGCCAGGTCCTGGTAGTCGTAACTGAAGTCGGCGTCCGGATCAACCTTGGCCATGTGCAGGACGCCGCCGGTTTGCGTGGGGAAGCGAAGCCAGGCATCGGCGTCGCCGTGGGCCCAGTTCACCAGGTAACCGCCCTTGTCCGTACGCATGACCTGTCCAGTCAGCAGGGGGGATTTCCGCGACGCGAAACGTACTGTGTCGCCCTGGGCGCAGATGCGCACCTGGCCGAACCAGGGGTCTTTCCATACACCCAGTTGCGCCTTCAATTCCTGCGGCGTGGCCGGGTGGCGCGAGGCCTTGCTGGGGATCAGCGAGGAGACGCGCTTGCGACTGCGTTGGTGGGCGCGGGCCAGTTCGTCGGCGTAGCTGGCCACGCTGCGGGCCTTGCCGGGCGCGGTGAACTGCTTGAGCAGGACCTCGTCGAGCACGGTCCGCGCGGTCTCGTCGTTGCTGTTGAGCAGGACCACGAAGGCGCTCTTGAGCGAGGGCACCAGCATCACCATCGAGCGCATGCCGGTCAGCGAGCCGGTATGCCAGACCGTCAGCGTGCCGTCGACGTCGTTGATGTGCCAGCCGTGGCCGTTGCCGAAAAAGCGGGTGCCGTCCCATTCGCGCTGGATTCTGGAGATCGGCATGGGCGTATAGATGGCCCATTCGCTCAGGCGCTGTTTCATGTCCAGCCATTGCAGTTGTTGCGGTGTGGGCGCCACCCAGTTCATGGCCCATTTCAGCATGCCGTTGAGGCTGCAGCGCACGCCGCCGGCGGCGTCCATGGTGGCCTCGTGCACGATCGAGCCGTGGAACGGCAGCATGACGAACTTGTCGCCGCGCATGAGGTGGGGGCGCGCCACGTTGCCCACTTTTTCGCGGTTCCAGGTGCCGATCTGGCAGCGGTCCATGCCCAGCGGCTGGAACACCTCGCGGCGCAGCAGGTCGGGATAAGGTGCACCGCCGGCCGCGGCGGCGACCATGCCGGCCACCACGTACAGCGTGTTGTCGTAGTGGTAGCCCGCACGGAAACTGTAGGCCGGCTTCATGTAGCGCAGGCCCAGCATCACGTCCTTCGGGGTGAAGTGGTTGGGTTCGGGCCACAGCATCAGGTCGCCGGCGCCCAGGGACAGGCCGCTGTGGTGGGCCAGCAGGTCGCCCACCTGCATGTTCTTCGTCACCCATGGGTCGTGCATGCGGAATTCGGGCAGGTATTTTGTCACCGGGTCGTCCCAGCGCAGCTTGCCCTGCTGGACCAGGCGGGCCAGCAGCGAGACGGTCATGGACTTGCTGTTGGAGGCGATCTGGAACAGCGTGTCGGCGTTCATCGGCTGGCCCGAGGGCAGCTTGCCGATGACGCGCTTGTAGACCACCTTGCCGTCCTTGATCACGCCCACGGCGAGGCCCGGCAGGTGGTAGCGGGCCATCACCTGGTCCACCAGGCGGTTGTAGGTGGCGCTGGTGCCGGCCTTCGGGGTTGCGGCATGGGCGGTACCGGCGCACAGGACCAGGGCCAGCGCCGCCAGTACGGGTTTGGTGAATCGGATCATGTGGCCTCCTGTGGGAAATCTCGAAAACCCAATGCTTGCGGCCCGCCGACCGCTTTTTGTGTAGGAGCGCACCTGGGCGCGACCGGCATCAGCGTGCAACGAGTCTTGCGCCGGTCGCGCCCTGGTGCGCTCCTACACCGGCGCCTGGCTCACGGGCAGTTGCCCTTGCGCGTGAGCAGCAGGTCGTTGATGGCGTCGGCATCCGGGTTCACCCGGGTCAGGTGCAGGGTACCGCCGGCATGCTCGGGAAAGTACAGCCAGGCGTCGGAGGCGTGCTTCCAGTCCACCAGGTAGCGTTTGCCCACGCGCATGATCTGCCCGTCCAGCAAGGGCGACTTGCGTGGCGAGAACTGCACCGTGTTGCCTTTGGGACAGATGCGGACCTCGCCGAACCAGGGGGATTCCCACACGCCCAGGCGGGTTTTCAGTTCGGCTGGCGTGACGGCCTGGCGCGGATGCGACTTGGCTGCGGGGGTCTGGTCTTCGGCCTCGTATTGCTTCAGCTCCTGGGCGTAGGTGGCCACCGATTTTGCCTGCGACGGCGCGGTGAACTGTTTCAGCAGGACCTCGTCGAGCACGGCCAGCGCGTCGTCCGCGCCGCTGTTGATCAGGACCACGTAGCCGCTGTTGCGGAAGGGCAGCAGCATCAGCGCCGCGCGCATGCCCTTGAGCACACCGGTGTGCCAGACCGTGATTTCACCGTCGGCATCGGAAATGCGCCAGCCCAGGGCGTTGCTGAACAGGCGGGTGTGGTTCCAGGCCCGGCGCTGTTTGGATATCGGTACCGGCGTGTGCGGCGTCCATTCGATATGGCGCTGTTCCGGCGTCAGCCATTGCAGTTGCTGCGGGGTGGGTTCGAGCCAGTTTTTGGCCCACTTCAGCATGCCGTTCAGGCTGCAGCTGACGCCGCCGGCGGCATCCATGGTGGTGGCGTGGTGGATCGGGCCGTGGAGGGATACCGGGACGTATTTGCCGTCATGCCACACATTGGGGCGCGCCACGTTGCCCACTTTTTCCCGGTTCCAGGTGCCGATCTGGCAGCGGTCCATGCCCATCGGCCGAAGCACTTCGCGGTACATCAGCTTGGCGTAGGGTGCGCCGCCGGCGGCCGCGGCTACTTGGCCGGCGGTGACGAACAGGACATTGTCGTAGGCGTAGCCGGCACGGAAACTGTAGACGGGCTTGAGGTAGCGCAGGGCGTGGACCACGTCCGCGGGGGTGAAGTGATTGGGGTTGGGCCACAGCATGAAGTCGCCGGCAAAGCCGTGCAGGCCGCTGTGGTGCGACAGCAGGTCCCGTACCTGCATGTTCTTCGTCACCCACGGGTCGTGCATCTGGAACGAGGGCAGGTATTGGGTGACCGGCGCCTTCCATTGCAGCTTGCCCTGTTCGACCAGGCGGGCCAGCAGGGTCACCGTCATGGCCTTGGTGACCGAGCCGATCTTGAACAGCGTGTCGTCGTTCATCGGCTGACCCGAAGGCAACTTGCCGATGACGCGCTTGTAGACCACCTTGCCGTCCTTGATCACGCCCACGGCGATGCCCGGCAGGTGGTAATGCGCCACCACGGCGTCGACCAGCGGGTCGTAGGTGGCGTTGGCGGCATCCGGGTTCGACGTTGCGGCGTTGGCCGCGCTGGCGCAGAAGGTGCAGGCCAGGGCCATCAGCAGGGGCTTGACGAGAGCTTTCATGGGGTCTCCCAGGTTTGTGCGGCTTGCTCGCCGGCCACCATTTCCTCGAAGGTCTGGCGCCGCCGGACGATGGCGTAGCGGCCGTCGTCGAGCAACACCTCGGCGGCCAGCGGGCGCGAGTTGAAGGTGGAGGCCATCGACGCGCCATAGGCACCGGTGGCCTGGATCATGACCAGGTCGCCGGGCTCGCAGCGCGGCAACGTGCGGCCGCGCGCGAAGGTGTCGCTGGTCTCGCAGACCGGACCGACGATGTCGTAGGTCTGCGGGGGGCCCGGCCGGGGTTGCACGGGCACGATCTCGTGCCAGGCGTCGTACAGGCTGGGCCGGATCAACTCGGTCATGGCGGCGTCGAGCACCAGGAAATGGCGTTGCTGGCCCTGCTTGATGCGGATCACGCGGGTGACGATCACGCCGGCCTCGGCAATCATCCAGCGGCCCGGCTCAAGCAGGATGCGGCCGTTGAAACCGGCCAGCGCCCAGCGGATGGCGTCGACGTAATCCTTCACGTCCACGGGCCGGTCGCGATCGGCGCGATAGCACACGCCGAGGCCGCCGCCGACGTCGATGCTGCGGATTTCGTGCCCGGCATCGGCCAGTTCGCGCCACAGCGCCGCCACCCGCTGCAAGGCCTCGCGAATCGGATCCAGGCTGAGCATCTGCGAACCGATGTGCATGTGCAGGCCGTCCAGGCGCACATGCGTCAGGCGCTCGCGCCCGGCGAACCACCGGCGGGCCTCGTCGATGGACACGCCGAACTTGTTCTCGGACTTGCCGGTGGAAATCTTGGCGTGGGTGAGGGCGTCCACGTCGGGGTTGACGCGCACCGAGGCGTTCGCCGTCACGCCCTGCTCGGATGCCAGACGTTGCAGCAGATGCAGCTCGTCTTCCGACTCCACGTTGAAGCGGCCGGTGCCGACGCCGAGCGCATACGAGATTTCCTCGGCACTCTTGCCGACTCCGGAGAACACGATGCGCTCGGCGGGAATGCCCGCGCGCAGGCTGCGTTGCAGTTCGCCGACCGAGACGATGTCGGCGCCGGCCCCGGCCTCGGCCATCATTTGCAGCACGGCCAGGTTGGTGTTGGCCTTGACCGCGTAGCACACCAGCGCGTCCAGGCCGGCCAGCTGCGTGTGCAGGCTGTCGAGACGCTGGCGGATGGCGTTGGCGGAATAGGCGTGGAAGGGCGTGGGGATGTGGGTTGCCAGGGATGCGAGATCGACGCCGTCCAGATGTGCGGATTCGGGACGCGCGTTTGCGGCGGTGGTGCGGGTGTCGGTCATAACGCTGGGGATCGTTCCCTGTGTGCTGAAAAGTGAAGTGTAGGAGCGCACCCGGGCGCGACGGCTTCAAGACTCATTGGAATGCTGATGCCGTCGCGCCCGGGTACGCTCCTACATCGATTGCATGCAAGCAGGCAGCGTAGCGGAGAGGCGAGAAGCGGAGAACATCATTACGCCACTCTCACTTCCCACTCCTCTTCACTCATTTCTTGCCGTCAGTATCCGGCCGCCAGACCCGCCGAGCGATGCGGATCGCTGGCGCCTTCCAGCAGGCCGGTCTTCGGATTGATGAGGATGGATTCGAGCACGCCCAGACCACGCTCCTTGAACGTGTAGCCCATCGCTTCCAGCTTCTGCTTCGTCTGCGCGGTCATCAACCCCGGGCCGACGTAGACCACATCCGGGTACCACTGCTGGTGGATGTCCGGCGCGTTGACGGCCTGCTGCATGTTCATTCCGAAGTCGACCACGTTGATGATGCTCTGCATCGTGGTCGAGATGATGGTGGCGCTGCCGGGGCTGCCGCTGATGATGTACGGCTTGCCGTTCTTGAGCACGATCG
>CAZMMO010000119.1:0-6600 GCA_964567365.1 uncultured Rhodanobacteraceae bacterium
AGCGGCAACTGTGCGCGATCAACGTGGCCAGCGCGGCCTCGTCGCGGGCCAGCAGGGCCTTGCGCATCGACGCCAGGTGTTCGAAGAACTCCGCATCGCCCAGGGCGCTGTGCTTGATGGCCTCGGCCAGCCCGGCGCGGTATTCGCGTTCGGGAAGGCTGGCCAGGGTGGCAGTGTCGGCGATCACCGCGCGCGGCTGATGGAAGGCGCCGATGAGGTTCTTGCCGGCGGGCAGGTTGGCGCCGGTCTTGCCGCCGACCGAGGAGTCGACCATGGCCAGCAGCGTGGTCGGCATCTGCACGAAGTCGATGCCGCGCATCCAGCAGGCGGCGGCAAAACCGGCCAGGTCGCCGATCACGCCGCCGCCCAGGGCCAGGATGCAGGCGTCGCGCGTGGCACCGAGGCCGGCCAGGGCGTCGAAGATGTCCTCGATCGTGTGCAGCGTCTTGTGGTCCTCGCCGTCGGGCAGAATGGCGCTGGCGTGCGCCAGCTGCGCGAGCCCGGCCTGCACCCGCGCAAGGTACAGCGGCGCCACGGTGGTGTTGCTGACCACCAGCACGTGACGGCCATGGATGGATTGGCGCCAGAGCGCGGCATCCTCGAGCAGGCCGGAGCCGATGTGGATGGGGTAGCTGCGCTCGCCGAGGGCGACGTCGAAGGTTTGCATGGGCTTCATGGGACGTGGGAACGGAGGGGTTGCCAGTGGGTGGCCAGGATGTCGGCCACGCGGGTGCATGCGCGCGCGACCGGTTCGTTGCGCCCGGCGACGTGCAGGTCCGCGGTGGCCTGGTACAGCGGCGTGCGGATGGACGCCATGTCAGCAAAGCGCTGGCGCCGGTCCACGCCGGCCAGCAGGGGGCGGTTCTGGTCGTGCGAGAGGCGTTTCAACTGCTGTTCGACGCTGGCGTCCAGCCACAGCACGAAGCCGCGCCGGGCCAGCAGGTCGCGATTGCGGGCGTCGAGGACGGCGCCGGCACCGGTGGCCAGCACGATGCCCTGGTCCCGGGTGAGCGTGTCCAGCAGCGCCGCCTCGCGCTGGCGGAATCCGGGCTCGCCCTCGATGTCGAAGATGGTGGTGATGTCCACGCCGGTACGGTTTTCGATCTCGCTGTCGAGGTCGACGAACGGCAGGGCAAGATGCTCGGCCAGGCGATGGCCGATGGAAGTCTTGCCGGCGCCGGAAGGGCCGATCAGGAACAGGTTGGCGGACGGATTCATGTCGGAGCCGGCACGGCAGGCGTCAAAGTTGCTAGATTAGCAGCCCACTCGTGCACAGGCCGGAGCTTGCGCTTATGACGAATCGTGTGCTGGTGGCCGGTTGCGGCGATGTCGGCATGCGCGTGGCCCGGCAGCTGCGCCAACGAGGCGAGCTGGTGACGGGGCTGCGCCGTTCGCTGCCTGGCGGCGGCGTGGACTTTCCGTTGCATGCCGCCGACCTGACCGCCCCGGCCAGCCTGCGCGGCCTGCCGGACGACATTGCCCGCATCGTCTATCTCCCGGCCCCCGCCGCGCGCACCGAACCGGCCTACCGGGCGATTTTCGTGGAAGGTCTGCGGCACCTGCTGGAAGCCGTGGACACGCGGAAACTCGAGCGCATCGTATTCGTGTCCTCCAGCGCCGTGTACGGCGACCACGGCGGTGCCCGGGTCGATGAAGCCACGCCGCCGGATCCGCCCGGATTCCGTGGCCGCGTGCTGCTGCAGGCCGAGCGCTGGCTGGCCGCGCAGGGCCTGCCGGCCACGGTCCTGCGTCTGGCCGGCCTGTACGGTCCGGGCCGTACGCGCCTGTTCGAGCGCCTGCGTGCGGGCGAGGTGCGGGTTCCGCGGGACAAACCGTTCTGGAGCCATCGCATCCATGTCGACGATGCCGCGTCCGCCATCGTCCACTTGTTGTACCTGCGTCAGGCCGGACCGTTGTACGTGGGCGTGGACGACATCCCGCTGCCGCTCGACGTGCTGTACGACCATCTGGCGGGATTGCTGGGTGTTCCCGCGCCGGCGGAAGGGCCACCGCCGCCCGGCATCGGCAACAAGCGCCTGGACAATGCGCGCCTGCGCCGCAGCGGCTGGCAGCCACGCTGGCCCGATGCGCGCGAGGGTTACGCGGCATTATTGCTGGACCCCGTCCGGACTATGCCGAAGTGAACCCGGCATCCTCCGGAGTTGTCCGCCGACCGCCTCCGTAGGAGCGCACCCGGGCGCGACGGGCTCAAGGCTCATGGAACGCTGATGCCGTCGCGCCCGGGTGCGCTCCTACAAAAGTCGTGTCATCGGTTGTCGTCTGCCGCATCGATGCGCCAGTCGAGCCGGGCCGGCGGGTGGGCGAGGGCGTGGCGACCGATGCGTTCGTAATGCTGGAGAAATCGCGCCAGTTGGGCCGTATCCATGGCTTGCGGCGCGTGCCGCTGGCGCAAGGCCCGCTCGGCCTTTTCGCGGCGGCGGCCGACGAAGGCCCAGTGGGGTACCCGCAGCAGCACGCGCAGGTCGGCCCGTTGCCACAGGGGCAGGTAATCGCGCAGATGCTCGTTGGCGCGCCGCCGCCAGCTGCCGGTCATGTCCTCCTCGCGCTCGAGCGTGTTGACCGGCCGCGCCAGGGCCCGGTCCGCCTGCGGCTGCACGCCGAGAAACCAGCCCTCCACGATCAGCAACCGGGGCGGTTGCGTGACGCCCGGCCAGCGCGAGGGCGGGCGCCGCGTGTCGCGCCCCTTGTCGAAGCGCGGTACGCGGACGGGACGGGCGGTGCTGGCTCGTGGCAGCCGGGCCAGTACGTGATGCAGCAGGGCCAGGTCGTGCGTGCCGGGGACGCCGCGCGTGGCCAGCAGCGGGTGGATGCGGGCCGCCAGTTGCCGGCGTGCGCGGCGCGGCAGATAGAAGTCGTCCAGCGACAGGGCCAACGCCGGCCAGCCCTGCCCGATGGCCCGGGCGACCGTGGCCTTGGCCAGGGTGCTCTTGCCACTGCCGGGCAGACCGCTCAGGGCCACCATCCAGGGCCGTTGCGTGCGCGCCAGGTGCGGGGCGCAAAGCTCCAGCAGGTGGGCGCTGGCATCTTCGGGGTTCATGCCGGGTTTCCGCGGTGGCAGTGGCTGGTAGCATAGCCAGAATTGTCAACCCGCACGGGCTGACCATGAGCCCTCGCACGATACAAGACCATGCTGATTCCCGAGATTCTCGACACCTTCCGCGGCCTGCTGAAGGAAGCACAAGACGCAGGCGACCCGGAGCCGACCGCAATGACCCTGGCCACCGGCGACGGCAAGGGCCGCGTGTCGGCGCGCATCGTGCTGCTCAAGGGCGTCGACGAGCGTGGCTTCCGCTTTTTCACCAATTACCGCAGCGCCAAGGGCGAACAACTGGCCGCGCATCCGCAGGTGGCCTTGTGCTTCCACTGGAAGACCGTGCGCGACGGCATCCAGGTGCGTGTGGAAGGGCGCAGCGAGCGCCTGTCCGCGGAAGAGTCGGACGCCTATTTCGCCACCCGCGCGCGCATGAGCCAGATCGGCGCCTGGGCTTCCAAACAGTCCCGCACGCTGCCGGACCGGGCCACGTTCGACGAGCGCGTGGCCCGCTACGAGCGCGAATTCGAAGGCCGCGACGTGTCGCGCCCGCCGCACTGGGGCGGCGTGCTGGTGGTGCCGGACAAGGTGGAGTTCTGGTACGGCGCGCGCTACCGCCTGCACCAGCGCGTGTGCTGGGAGCAGGATGGTGGCGGTTGGCAGTCGAGGTTGTTGTACCCATGAAATCTGCAGCGACGGGCTACCTGGGCCAGGACGGTTTCGAAGTGCCGACGCCGGGACGCGGCCTGGTCGAAATCAGCGCCCGCGTGCGCGAGGCGGTGGCGGCCAGCGGCATGCGCGAAGGCCTCGTCCACGTGTTCGTGCATCACACCAGCTGCTCGCTGATGATCGGCGAGAATGCCGACCCCGTGGTGCGCGATGACCTGGAACGCTTCTTCGCGCGCCTGGTGCCGGATGGCGACCCGTTGTTCCGCCACGACGCGGAAGGCCCGGACGACATGCCCGCCCACGTGCGTTCCATGCTGACCGGCACCGGCGTGTCGATCCCGGTCACGGCCGGCCGCCTGGCGCTGGGCACCTGGCAGGGCGTGTTCCTGTGGGAACACCGCACGCGGCCGCACCGCCGGCGCCTCACGCTGACCCTGATCGGCCGCTGATCCGTACGGTATCCCGGCCGCGCCGCGGGTCAGGGCACGTATTCGTGCATGAAGCGCAGGTGCCGGACGGGCGCGTCGCGCGGGGTCACGTCAATGTCGAAGCGCAACGTCTCGCCGTTGCTCACCCCGAAAGTGGCCAGGGTGGAATAGCCGTCGCGTTTGCCGACGCGGCGGAAGTTCAATTTCACTTTGCGGCCCAGCAAGGTGGTGGCGTGGCCGCTGGCGGCGACGGGCACATTGATGCTGCCGGTTCCGTGCCGGCAACGGGCGGAGATGACGACGATGCCCTGGTCGGAGGTGTGGCGCAGCCCGTAGGCTCGGGTGGAGACCAGCGGTAGTGCATCCCCGGATAGCGCGTTGTAGTGGATGGTGCAGCCGCCGCTGCGCACGCTGCCCGCGTTGGCCGTGGCGGCCAGGCACCCTCCCAGCAGCACGGTTGCCAGGATGCCGGCGCGGCGGGTGGCGAGGCGCGGCCGGGCGGGCACGGTCAGGAGGCTCCCATGGCCATGCGCAAGCCGGCGGCCAGCAGCGGCTTGGCGACGAGGATGCGGGCCAGCAACAGCAGCAGGATGGCGATCGCCGGGGAGAAGTCGATGCCGCCCAGGGTCGGGATGCGACGGCTCAGGGGACGGATGGCCGGTTCCACGATCTGCGCTATGAAGTGCATCAGCGGGTGCGGCGCGTGTCCCTGCTGGGCGGCGACGAACATGCTGGCCAGTGCCCACACGAACAACAGCACCACGTACATCATGAACGTGAAATCGAGCAGCGCACCCACCCCTGCCAGCAGCCAGCCGCCCACGTGGGGCATGCTGCCGTTGATGCCGAACAGCAACAGCCATTTCAGCAACTCCAGCACCCATGCCACCAGCACGGCGGCCAGGTTCCAGCGCCGCCAGTTGGGGATACGGCGGCGCAGCGGGGCCAGCACCGGGTTGGAATAGCGGTAGACGAACTGGCTGACGGGGTTGCGGAAGTCGGCGCGCCACAGTTCGGCGAACAGGCGCAACAGGAACAGCACCAGCAACGCGTCGAAAGCGAGGTTGACCAGCAATTCCAGGGCGTTGGTGAGTGGATGCATGGGTAGGAGGTCTTGTCGGGCGGGAATGGAGGACGGGTGCGATCAGTCGTCGTTGGCCGCCGCCAGTTCGGCGCCGCGTCGGCGCGCGGCGTCCACGGCGCGGGCCACGATGGCGCGCAGTTCGTCGTGGGCAAAGCTGTCCAGCGCGGCCTGGGTGGTGCCATGGGGCGAAGTGACGCGGCGGCGCAGCTCGGCCGGAGGCTCGCCGCTTTCCATCATCATGCGGCCGGCCCCCAGGCAGGTCTGGGCGGCCAGGTGGCGTGCGCTTTCGCGGTCCAGGCCCTGGGCCGCGGCGGCGTCCTCCAGGGCCTCCACCAGCAGGAAGAAATAGGCCGGCGCCGAGCCGGAGATGCCGGTCACGGTGTCCATCAGGGATTCGTCCTCCACCCATTCGCAGATGCCGCTGGCCTCGAGAATGCCCTGCGCCTGTTCGCGTTGCCGCGCGTCGACCCGGGCATTGGCGTACAGGCCGTTGGCGCCGGCGCCGATCAGGGCCGGGGTGTTGGGCATCACCCGCACGATGGCCGTGTCCGCGCCCAGCCAACGTTCAATCTGGTCGGTACGGATGCCGGCGGCGATGGAGATCACCAGCGGGTGCGACCGGGCCAGCGCCGGGCCCAGGTCGTTGCATACGCCGGGCAATATCTGCGGTTTGACGGCCAGGACCACGATGTCCGCGCCGGCGACGGCCTCGGAGTTGTCGGTGTGGGTGGCGACGCCGAATTCCGCCTCCAGCCGCGCGCGTGCCGGCTCGCCGGGCTCGGCCACGTGGATGGCCTTGGCGTCGGTACCGGCCTGCATGAGGCCGCCGATCAGGCTGCGTGCCATGTTGCCGCCGCCGATGAAGGTGATCTGGTTCATTGCGCGCTTTCTCCTTTCCAATCGTCTCGGGACTTCGGGTGAGTGCTTCCGGGGCGTGTTGCGAATGTGCGCCAGCGCAGGTTTTGCCGCCCCGCAAAGCGCCTATGCTATGACATCGGGCCGTTTTCGGCATGGGGTTGCCGTTGCCGGTGCACAAGGAAGCTCTGATTGAATCCGGCGCAGGCGACATGGTTCCCGGATGGCTCGCAGGCTGCCTTCGTCAGTGCGCCTTGTGCGAACAGACAGGGCAAGTGACGCCTGTGCTAGATTCAATCAGCGCTTCCTAATAGGGGATCTGGGAGTCACCATGGATATCGCCGAACTTCTGGCCTTTTCCGTCAAGAACAAGGCATCGGACCTGCACCTGTCCGCGGGTCTGCCGCCGATGATCCGCGTGGACGGCGACGTCCGCCGCATCAACGTACCGGCGCTCGAGCACAAGCAGGTGCACGGGCTGATCTACGACATCATGTCGGACAAGCAGCGCC
>CAZMMO010000120.1:0-6584 GCA_964567365.1 uncultured Rhodanobacteraceae bacterium
CGCGACCTGGGCGTGAAGTGGGGCGTGCAGGCCTGGCAGACGACCGACAGCGGCCACCACATCGTCACCGGCCCCACTGCCGAGACGGCGGGTCAGGCCGGCATCGACCTGCATAACGGCGACGACGTGACCATGCAACTGGGCAAAGGCGGCTACAACGTCAATCTGCCGATCGCCACCCCGGCCGGCTCCGCGGCCATCGCCATCCTCGGTGCCAACTACATGGTCGACCTGGAACTGCAGGCCGCGCAGACCGAAGGGCGTACCGAGATCATCTCCAGCCCGCGCGTGATCACCGCCAACCAGCAGCCCGCGGACATCCAGCAGGGCCAGCAGATCGGCTACGTCACCTACCAGCAGGGCAGCGCCGGCAACGGCCTGGGTACCGCCACCGTGCAGTTCAAGAACGCCGTGCTGGAGCTGAAGGTCACGCCGACCATTACCGCCGACAAGCGCGTGTTCCTGAAGATCAACGTCAAGAAGGACGCCCTGGACAAGTTCATCGACAACCCGGGCGGCGGCCAGGTGCCGTTGCTCAACCACCGTTCGATCAACACCTCGGTGCTGGTGGACAACGGCCAGACCGTGGTGCTGGGCGGCATCTACGAGATCAACAAGACCAACAGCGTGACCAAGGTGCCGGGCCTGGGCGACATCCCGATCCTGGGCGCATTGTTCCGCAAGACCGACAAGGGCAACACGAAGACGGAGTTGCTGATCTTCGTCACGCCGCGCATCCTCAGTGAAACCGGAAGGTAGATGAGCGGAAAGACGTACCGGAGGTGAAAAAGGCGGCTTCGGCCGCCTTTTTCATGGCCTGCGTCGGCGCGCATCCGGCCCCCGTTCCGGCAGTCGCGGCATTTCTACCGGTCCGGATCCCCGTTGTCGGCCTGCCTGGAGGCGTCCAGCGCTTGCTGGAAGATCTCCTGCATGTCGGCGCTGAAGCAACAGAACAGGACGTGTGAAGGATGATCGTGTTCGGTCAGTTCGCGGTGCGCGGTGGCGACGGCGATGCGTGCGGCCTGGTCGGGCGGGTAGCGGTAGACTCCGCAACTGATGGCCGGAAACACGATGCGCTTGACGCGCAGCATCCGCGCCAGCGTCAGGCTGTGCCGGTAGCATGCGTGCAGCAATTCGGCCTCGCCGCGGTCGCCGCCATGCCATACCGGTCCGACGGTGTGGATGATGTAGCGTGCCGCAAGATCGAATCCGCGTGTCGCGCGCGCCTCGCCGGTGGGGCAGCGTACGCCCGGTCGCACCTCCGGAATTTGCAGGCAGGCCTGCAGGAGTTCCGGACCCGCACGACGGTGAATGGCGCCATCGACGCCGCCCCCTCCCAGGAGACTTTCGTTGGCCGCGTTGACGATGGCATCCGCCGCCATCCGGGTGATATCACCCTGGACGACTTCGATGTGCATAATTCCAGATTACCCCCAGGATCTCCGAATGACATGCACGATTTGGGAAATTTGCCATACTGTGTGTGATGGATTTGCGAAAACTGCCATGAATACCACCCAGGACATCTCCTTCGGCTACCTGCTGAACGACGTTACCTTGTTGTTTCGCAAGCATTTTGATCGTCGCGCCACGCGTTTTGGCCTGACCCGGGCACAGTGGCGCGCCATCAAGTGCCTGCATCGCTGCGAGGGCATCCGGCAGACCGAGTTGGCCGAATTCCTGGAAATGGAACCGATCGCGGTGGGGCGCGTCATCGATCGCCTGCAGGGGGCCGGATTCGTCGAGCGCCGGTCCGATCCCAGTGACCGTCGTTGCTGGCGGTTGTTTGCCACCGACAAGGCGCGCGCGGTCGTGGACGACATGCAGGAAATCTCGAGCGGGTTGCGTGCCGACGCCACCCGTGGCCTCGAGGCCGACGAACTCAGGCAGATGATCGCGGTGCTGACCCGCATCAAGGAGAACCTGCAACGCCTGGATGAAGGAGCCGACAAGCGGTAGCGCCACCGTCGGCCGCAGGTGCAACGGGTGCGCGGTCGGGTACCCGTATCGTGCGGGACGACGGCGAGGTGTCTGCTGCCACGACGCCCGACCGCGACTCCCGCGGCCGTCGAGGCGGTGAGGGATCAGGCGGCGCGATCCTTCAGCAGGTCGCGGATCTCCGTCAACAGTGCCACGTCGGCCGGAGGTGCCGCGGGGGCCGCTTCCTTCTTCTTGTGCATCCTGTTGATGACCTTGATCATCAGGAAGATGACGAAAGCGATGATGAGAAAGGTGATCACGGTGTTGATGAAGGCGCCGTAGCCGATGGCCACGCCGCCCTTGCCGTCGGGGCCGGCTTCCTTGAGCACCCATTGCAGCTTGTTGAAATCGACGCCACCGATGGCCCAGCCGATCGGCGGCATGATCACGTTCTTGACGAAGGCGTTGACCACGTCCTTGAAGGCGGCGCCCATGACGATGCCTACCGCCATGTCGATCACGTTGCCGCGCATGACAAAGGTCTTGAATTCGCTCAGCATGCTCATCCGGTTGTTCTCCCTTGAAAGTGATTCCCCGTCACGTTCCTGCCCGATGGCCGGGGACACCGGCCCCGGTTTTTGCCCGAGGTGGCAGAGGTTTTCGAAGTTCCCCGACTACCGATATACCACGATTGCCGGTGAAGGCAAGACTGGGGAAGCTCCCGGGCTCAGCGTATGCGGCCTTCCAGCGCGGCCAGCCCGGCCAGCTCGGCGCGGAACCGGTCGCCCGGTTCGAGCGCGGCCACGCCGGCCGGCGTGCCGGTGAAGATCAGGTCGCCGGTCTTCAGTTCGAACAACTGCGACAGTCCGGCGATGATCTCGGGGACGCTCCAGAGCATGGCGTCGAGCCGGGATTGCTGGCGTAGTTGGCCGTTGACGTGCAGCGACAGCAGCGTGTCGGGTGCGGGGCGGCCCGTCGTTGCCGGGCACAGGGCCGACACCGGCGCGCCATGGTCCATGCCCTTGGCCGTGTCCCAGGGCTGGCCGCGCGACTTGGCGTCGGCCTGCAGATCGCGGCGGGTGAGGTCCAGGCCCACGCCATAACCGAAAACCAGGGCATCGGCAGCGGCCGCGTCGATGTCGCGGCCACCCTCGGCCAGGGCCACCACCATTTCCACCTCGTGGTGCAGCAGCGAGGTGGCGGGCGGGTAGGGCACCTCGTTGCCGTCGCTGACGATGGCGTCGGCCGGCTTGAGGAAAAACGTCGGCCTGACCCGGTCCACCGTGGCACCCATTTCCTTCGCATGATCGGCGTAATTGCGGCCGATGCAGAAGATGCGGCGCACGGCGAAGCGGCGTTCGTCGCCGGTCACGGGCAGGCTGGGCGGTGCGGGAGGCGTGAATACGTAGGACATCGGACAAGCATAGCGCGGGCGGCGCGGAAGCGGACAAAAAGAGGCCGCCGGTGGGAGCGGCGGCTGATCTTGGGAGAGTGTCATGGCCCATCGGGACAGGTGTTGTCCGGAAGGGCGTGTTTCTTGTTATGGCTTTGCGGGTCCGCCCTTTCCGACGCGGTCGCACAGGAACCGGATGATGCGGGCGGCGCGGAAGCGGTCGCGCGTGGGGCGACCCCGGGCGCGGAAATACAGGATGCGCGCAGGAGCCTGGCAGGTAAATAACCACTTTCCCCCTGCATGGGTAATACCACTTGGTCATTTTCAGGCATGGGCACCGGCTTGATATTTTTATCGGCGGACAGGGTATGGATAATCCAGGTGGTGGTAATGCCACGTTTGAAAAGACCGGCAATGCCGGTTTGCGTGATGCCCGTATTCCCGTCGCAACGACAAACATCATGCATGGCGATGCGTGTCATCAGTCATGTTCATTGCCTGCCCCGGATTCCCTAAGATGAGGAGCACGGGAGAGGCATAGTCACTGGGCACGACGCAGGAGTGCCGTGCCGGCAAGGCGCGTGCGGTTGCGGTGCATGGCACCGTGATGGTGCGGCGGGAGTGATTCATGCTCTTGAAACTGGAAGGCGATGGGCCGCTGTATTTGCGTGTGTATGCCACGCTCCGTCGCGAGATTGTCGACGGCCGCTTTTTGCCCGGGAAACGGTTGCCCGGAACGCGCTCCATTGCCAAGGCGCTGGGGGTGTCGCGCACCGTGGTATTGCTGGCCTATTCGCAACTGGAAAGCGAAGGCTATACCACCACGCGCGTGGGCTCGGGCACGTATGTGGCCGAGACATTGCCCGTGTCTGGATTGTCGAATGCGCAAGTACGGCCGCTCGTGACGAGGGACGACTCCGGTGCGGCCGTCAATGAAGCCGATGGACCGCAGCCTCCCGAGGTGCCCCTGTCGCGGCTGGTTTCGCGCGTGTCGCGTGCGCCGGACCCGGACCCGCCCCGGGAATTGCTGGACGATGCGGACGACGTGATCGATCTTACCGACCGCGCCGTCTTCTACGACCGGCAGGGCCTGAGGGCCTGGTGTCAGGCCCTGTCGCGTGCCATGGGGGAGTTGCCGGCCGACTTGCCGGGCGTGGCGGGTGCGCTTTCATTGCGTGAAACCCTGCTCGAATATCTGCGGCGCGAGCGCGGTGTGGTAGCCGATGTCGAAGACCTCATCATCGTCAACAATATCGACCAGGCACGCAGCCTGATTGCCCGCGTGTTGCTTGACGAGCGGGCCTGGGTCGGCCTGGAGGACCCGTGCTGCCCGAAATTGCACGGTATGTTCGCCGCGGTCGGCGCGCGCGTGGTGGAGTGTCCGGTCGATTCCGAGGGATTCGACGTGGAGCGTCATGCCGAGGCCCTGGAGAAGGTTCGCGCCATCTGCGTGTCGCCATCGTGCCAGTCGCCGACGGGCGTGGTCATGTCCCCGCGACGGCGTGCGGCGCTGCTGGACTGGGTCCGCACCCGCCCGGCCTACGTCGTCGAGGAGGATTTCGACTGCAATCATCGCCGGGGCGTGCGGGCCGTGCCCGCGTTGCAGGGCGAAGACCGGTACGGACGCGTCGTCTATTACCTGGCCGGTTTGGCGCGGGCCGTGTATCCGGCCTTGGACATGGGGTGCCTGGTGGTGCCGCCGGCGCTGCGCGAGAAATTCCACGTGTTGAAAAAACTCAGCGACCACGACGGCGTCGTGTTGCAGCAGCATGCCTGGGTGCGGCACGTGGCCAGCGGAGAGTACGACCGTGGCCTGCGGCGCCTGTCGCGGCAGCTTGGACGCAAGCATGAGCTGCTGGTGGAGGCCTTGCAACGCCGCGTGGAAACCAGCCTGGTCATGCAGGGAGGAATGGCCAAGGGCGTCCTCATGCTGCATCTGCCGGTGCTGGATGCCTCCTGGGTGACCGTGTTGCGCGAGGAGGCCCTGCGCGCCGGTCTGCTGCTGCAGTCGGGGCAGGGGTGGTACGGCCATCCGCCGTCGCACGCCGTGCTGATGCTTTGTTACGCGGCCGTCCCGGAGGACCGCATCGACGCGGCTGCGCAACGTCTGGCCCATGCCTTCCGGATCACCTTGCACGACGTGGCGCGGGCACAGTCCCGGCGCGAGGTTCGCACGGCCTGAAGGCCCGCACGCGACCCGGGTATAGTAGCCACTGGTTTTTGACCCCCAGCGGGGGATTTCGGGCCGGGGTCGTGACATCTGTCACCAGAGGAGCTTGATGCTTTTCCCTTATCGGGAGGCCCTTCCGGGTGACACGCTGTGCCCCACGACCAGGAGAGGAACGGGCGGGGAGTGGATGTGGACAATGGCGAACTTCTGAACGAGCTGCGCATCGGGCGCGATCAACGCGACGACCAGGACGGCTCGCCGCGGCGCTGGCCGTGGCTGGTACTGGCGCTGGTCGTGGTGTTGGCGCTGGTCGCGGGCGGCTGGTGGTGGTCGCAGGCGCGGGCCGTTGAAGTGCACACGACCACGGCGGTCGCGCCGTCGGCGCATGGCGGCCCCGGGGCGGTGCTGCAGGCCACCGGTTATGTCACCGCGCGGCGCAAGGCCACGGTTTCGGCACAGATCATCGGCACCTTGACCCAGGTGCTGATCGAGGAAGGCGATCACGTCAAGAAGGGCCAGGTGCTGGCGCGGCTGGAGGACAGCGCGCAGCAGGCGCAGTTGAACGCGGCCAAGGCCAATGCCGCGGCGGCCAAGGCCGACACGCGGCAAACCCAGGTGGAGCTGGCCCAGGCCGAACGCGACATGCAACGCCAGGACAAGCTGGTGGCCCAGGGACTGGTGCCCAAGCAACAGGCCGAGCAGGCGCGTACCAAGGCGGCCACGCTGCGCGCGCAGTTGAATGCACAACGCAAACAGGCCAAGGCCGCGCAGGCGCAGGTCCGCGTGGCCCAGGTCGACTACGACTACACCATCGTGCGCGCACCGTTTTCCGGCGTGATCACGCAGAAGACGGCCCAGGTGGGCGAAATCATCGCCCCGGCGGCGGCTGGCGGCGGCTTTACCCGCACCGGCGTGGGCACCATCGTGGACATGAACTCGCTGGAAGTGGACGTGGACGTCAACGAGTCCTACATCAGCCGCGTCAAGCCGGGCATGTCGGCCACGGCGGTACTGGATGCCTATCCGGACTGGAAGATTCCCGCCCGCGTGATCGCCATCGTGCCCACTGCCGACCGCGGCAAGGCCACGGTGAAGGTGCGG
>CAZMMO010000121.1:0-6512 GCA_964567365.1 uncultured Rhodanobacteraceae bacterium
ACGGGCTCGAGGCTCATTGAACGCTGATGCTGTCGCGCCCGGGTGCGCTCCTACATGCAACGCTCTTCCTGGACTGCTCATGCCCGATTTGTCCCTGTACCTGTGGATCCTCCTCGCTGCCGTGCTCGGGCTGCTGGTCGGCAGTTTTCTCAACGTGGTGATCCTGCGCCTGCCCGAACGCCTGGCCTGGGCCTGGCGCCGGGAAGCGCACGAGGTACTCGGCCAGGCCGACGCCGAAGAAGACCCGCGGCCGCCGGGCCTGGTGCGCGAACCGTCGCATTGCCCGCAGTGCAAGCACAAGCTGTCGCCATGGGACAACATCCCGGTGCTCGGCTGGCTGCTGCTGAGCGGACGCTGCCGCTACTGCAAGGCGCGCATTTCCATCCAGTACCCGCTGGTGGAGCTGCTGACCGGCATTGCCAGCGCCATCATCGTGTGGCATCTCGGCGTCACCTGGGCCGCGGCGGCCGGACTCGTTTTCACCTGGATGCTGGTGGCCCTGTCCGGAATCGATTTCCGCACCCAGCTTCTACCCGACCCGCTCACCTACCCGCTGTTGTGGCTGGGCCTGCTGCTTGCACTGGTACCGCTTTTCGTCAGTCCCGCGCGTGCCATCGCCGGTGCCGCCATCGGCTATCTCGCGCTGTGGAGCGTGTACTGGGTGTTCAAGCTCACGACCGGCAAGGAAGGCATGGGTTACGGCGACTTCAAGCTGCTGGCGGTGATGGGCGCCTGGATGGGACCGTTCGCGCTGCTGCCGGTGATCCTGCTGTCCTCGCTGATCGGCGCGCTAACCGGCGGAACGCTGATCGCCCTCAAGCGCCACGAGCGCTCGGTGCCCATCCCGTTCGGCCCGTTCCTCGCCGCCGCGGGCTGGGTCTGGTTTGTCGCCGGCCCGCTGCTGTGGCACACCTACGCGCGCTGGGTCGGCCTGCATTGAAGCTATCATGGCCGACATGAAGGCCGAATCCTGGCGCAATGTCGCCCTGACCGGAGGCATCGCCGCCGGCAAAAGCGCGGTGGGCCGCCGCTTCGAGGCGCGCGGCATCCATGTGTACGACGCGGACACGGCGGCCCGCGAAGTGGTGGCACCCGGCACTGCAGGGCTTGCCGCCGTGGTGGACGCCTTCGGCCAGGACGTGCTGCGCACGGACGGCAGTCTGGACCGGCGGGCCCTGCGCGAAAGGGTGTTTGCCGACGCGGACGCGCGCCGGCGGCTGGAGGCGATCGTGCATCCGCGCGTGGATGTCTGGCTGCGCGAGCGGGCAGCGGCCGACAGCGGCCCCTGGTGCCTGCTGGCCATTCCCCTGCTGGCCGAAACCTGGCCCCAGTATCAATGGGTCGATCGCGTGCTGCTGGTGGAAGCCGCGCCCGAAGTCCGCATCGCCCGCCTGATGCAACGCGACGGCATCGACCGCGACGCCGCCCGGCGCATGCTCGAGGCCCAGGCCGGCGACGACGCACGTCGCGCCCTGGCCGACGACGTCATCGACAACAACGGCGACGAGGCCGCCCTCGACGCCGCGGTGGAAACCCTGTACCGCCGTTACCAGGCCCTGTCACGCACCGTCATGTAGGAGCGCACCCGGGCGCGACGGGCTCAAGGCTCATTGGGCGCTGATGCTGTCGCGCCCGGGTGCGCTCCTACAACAACACGCACGCACGGGCGGTGGGCGCGGGAATCAGCTCAGGCGGCCGTGGCAATGCTTGTATTTTTTGCCGGAACCGCAGGGACACGGGTCGTTGCGACCGATCTTCGGTCCCTCGCGCATGACCGGGGCCATGGGATGGGCCTCGGCCGCGGCGGGGTCCTCCTCGGGCCCGTCCATGGCGCTGGCCTCGGCGTGCTGGAACTGCATGCGCTTGGCCATGGCCTGGCGCTGCTGCTCGGCTTCCATCGCGGCCACTTCTTCCTCGCTGCGGATGCGGATGCGGGCCAGCATCTGGATGGCGCCCGACTTGATGCGGTCGAGCATCTGCGAGAACAACTGGAACGACTCGCGCTTGAACGCCTGCTTCGGGTCGACCTGCGCGTAGCCCTGCAACTGGATGCCCTGGCGCAGGTAGTCGACGGCGGCCAGGTGCTCCTTCCAGGCGTCGTCGAGCACCGAGAGCATGACGTGCTTTTCCAGCTGGCGCATGGTTTCGGCGCCGATGTCGGCCTCCTTCTGCTCGAACATGGCGTCGGCGGCGCTCATGACATGCTCGCGGATGCCCTCGGCGTCGAGCTCGCTGTGCTGCTCGACCCAGTGCACCAGGTCCAGGTCCAGGCCGTACTGGCTGACCAGCTCGCGGTCGAGGTCGGCGATGTGCCACTGGTCGTCGATGCTGTCGCGCGGCACGTAGCGGTGCACCAGGTCGACGAACACGTCCTCGCGCACGCTGCGCACCAGGTCGGAAACGTCGTCGGACTCCAGCAGTTCGGCGCGCTGGCGGTAAATGACCTTGCGCTGGTCGTTGGCGGTGTCGTCGTACTCCAGCAGGTGCTTGCGGATGTCGAAGTTGTGCTGCTCGACCTTCTTCTGCGCCTTTTCGATCTGGCGGCTGATCATGCGGTCTTCCAGCGCATCGTCTTCTTTCATGCCGAAGCGGCGCATCCACTTGCCGACACCTTCGCCGCCGAAGATGCGCAGCAGGTTGTCTTCCAGCGCCAGGTAGAAGCGCGACGAACCGGGGTCGCCCTGGCGGCCGGAACGGCCGCGCAACTGGTTGTCGATGCGGCGCGATTCGTGGCGCTCGGTGCCGATGATGTGCAGGCCGCCGGCCTGCTTGACCTGTTCGTGGCGCTGCTGCCACTCCTCGCGCAGGCGCTTGCGGTCGGCGTCGCCGGCGTCTTCGCCGAGGGCCTCCTCGGCCACCTCGAGGCTGCCGCCGAGCACGATGTCGGTACCGCGGCCGGCCATGTTGGTGGCGATGGTGACCGAACCCGGCGCGCCGGCCTGGGCGACGATGTTGGCTTCGCGCTCGTGCTGCTTGGCGTTGAGCACCTCGTGCTTGATGCCGGCCTTGCGGAGTTCGCCGGACAGAAGCTCGGACACCTCGATCGAGGTGGTACCGACCAGTACCGGCTGCTGGCGCTTGCTGCACTCCTTGATGTCCTCGATGACCGCCTTGAACTTGGCCTTCTGGGTCAGGAACACCAGGTCCGGGTTGTCCTTGCGGATCATCGGTTCGTTGGTGGGGATGACCACCACTTCCAGGCCGTAGATGCTGTTGAACTCGAAGGCCTCGGTGTCGGCGGTGCCGGTCATGCCCGAGAGCTTGTCGTACATGCGGAACAGGTTCTGGAAGGTGACCGTGGCCAGGGTCTGGTTTTCGCGCTGGATGGGCACGCCTTCCTTGGCCTCGACCGCCTGGTGCAGGCCGTCGGACCAGCGCCGGCCCGGCAGGGTACGGCCGGTGAACTCGTCGACGATGATGACCTCGCCGTCGCGCACGATGTAGTCCACGTCCAGCTGATAGATGGCGTGCGCGCGCAGGGCCGCGTTCAGGTGATGCACCACGGCCAGGTTTTCGGCATCGTAGAGCGTGGTCTCGGCCTCGATCACGCCGGCCTTGTGCAGCAGTTCCTCGGCCTTTTCCATGCCGTCTTCGGACAGGTGCACCTGCTTTTGCTTTTCGTCCACCCAGAAGTCGCCGGGGCCCTCTTCTTCCTGCTGGCGGACCAGACCCGGCACCACCCTGTCGACCTTCATGTAAAGCTCGGGCGAGTCCTCGGCGGGGCCGGAAATGATCAGCGGCGTGCGCGCCTCGTCGATGAGGATGGAGTCGACCTCGTCGACGATGGCGTAGTGCAGGCCGCGCTGGTAGCGCTGGTCCTGGCTCAATGCCATGTTGTCGCGCAGATAGTCGAAGCCGAACTCGTTGTTGGTGCCGTAGGTGATGTCGGCGGCATAGGCGCCGTGCTTGTCCTCGTGCTCCATGCCCGGCCACACCACCGAGGTGGTCAGACCCAGGAATCCGTAGACCTTGCCCATCTGCGCGGCGTCGCGCTTGGCCAGGTAGTCGTTGACGGTGACCACGTGCACGCCCTTGCCTTCCAGGGCATTGAGGTACACCGGCAGGGTGGCGACCAGGGTCTTGCCTTCGCCGGTGCGCATTTCGGCGATCTTGCCCTGGTGCAGCACGATTCCGCCGATCAACTGCACGTCGTAATGGCGCATGCCGAGCACGCGCTTGGACGCCTCACGTACGGTGGCAAAGGCTTCCGGAAGCAGCTTGTCGAGCGCAGTCCCGTCGGCCAGACGCTGCTTGAACTGGTCGGTCTTGGCCTTCAGTTCGGCATCGGACAGCTTCTCGTATTCCGGTTCCAGCGCATTGATGCGGGCCACGGTCTTCTTCAATTGGCTCAGCACGCGCTCGTTGCGGCTGCCAAAAACGCTGGTCAGGATCGACATGGAACATCCGGGAGGTTGGAAAAGAAACAGGCCCGCGCCCTGGCGAGGCAATTTCTCATGGTACTACACGTAGGAGGGCGTTCCTGGCATGGCGGCGAAAGCCGTCCGATTCAAGGGCCCGGGTGCGGCAATCCGGGGCCGTGCCGCCGGATCAGGCGCGCGCGCCGCCGTTCAGCGATGCGAACGCACGTACGCCAGCGGGTTGACCACGTGACCCTTGTACCAGACCTCGAAATGCACGTGCGGCCCGGTGGAGCGTCCGGTGGAACCGGACTTGGCGATGACCTGCCCGACCCGCACGTGCTCGCCCGGATGTACCAGCAACCGGGAATTGTGGGCATAGCGGGTCATGTAGCCGTCGCCATGGTCGATCTCCACGACCTTGCCGTAGCCGTGGCGCACCCCGGCGTAGGTGACGATGCCTTCGGCCACGGCGTGCACGGACGAGCCCTTGGGCACCGCGATGTCCAGGCCGGGATGGAACGAGCGGTGACCGTTGATGGGATCGACGCGGGCACCGAAATACGAAGAAATGTAGCCACCGGCGACCGGCATGCCGGCCGGGCGCAGCTTGGAGGTGACCTTGCGGTCGAGCAACAGGTCCTGCAGGGCGCGCAACTGCGCCTGCTGGGTATCGAAACGGTTGGCCAGGCTGGTGATGCCGGCGTTGAGCGTCGCCGGCAGGGCATAGGAGGCCTCGCCGCCCACATCCGGGCCGCCCACCGAAGGCGCCTGGTTGAAATCGAACTCGTCCGCGTCCAGCTTGCCGGCCTTGGTCAGGCGCATGCCGAGGGCATCCAGCCGCACGGCCTGGGCCTGCAACTGGCCCAGCTTGACCGCCAGGGCGTTGACGCCGCGCTGGGCATGCTCGCGCACCTTGGCCAACTGCTGGTGCTGCACCTGCACCTGCTGCTGCAGGGCCTGGATCTGGTGCACCGCGCGCGCCCTGGGACTGGCGATGGCCAGGGCCACGACCGCGCCCAGGCCGGCACACGAGAGCACCGCCAGCGCGGTGATGCCCAGCAGCCGGCCCCACACGCGGGTACGGGTCAGGTCATAGGTTTTCGGTGTCTTCCTGGAGCGTGATACGAGTATGATTTGCATGCGCTATATCTGTTTTTGGGTTCGGCTCCATGCAGGCATCTTCTCCCCCGTCATCGCCGCCTCGTGGTCCCCGGGACCTACGTGACAGCAAACCGTTCACGGACCTCGCAAAAAGGGCCCGCCGCCGCGAGGAACTGGACCGGCGACTGCGCCAAACCCTGCCCGTCCCCCTGCGTGACCATGTCCGTCTGGCCGACCTGCGACAAGGCAGGCTGGTCTTCCTGGCGCCCTCGCCGGCCTGGGCGGCACGCCTGCGCCTGGCACAGACACACCTCATCGCCACGGCCCGCGCACTGGGCATTCCGGCAAACTCCGTCAGCGTGAAAGTGATACCCCCTTCGGCGGCTCCGGCTCCGGAACCACCACCTCGGGCAACCCTTTCTCCCGCAGCCGCCAGGCATCTGAAAACGGCGGCGCGCTCCCTGTCAGACACCGAATTGCAGCGTCTGTTCCTTGCCTTGGCCTCCACGGCCGAAGCGTCGGATTCCCCACGCAAAACGGACTGACCGCTTCCCCTTTGCTCCCGATCCATGCCGAAACCGGCACCGGCCACCTTCGATTGTCGGGCAGACCCCCGCCCTCAACCGAGAAAGGCGTCGCAACTTATAGCACGTCCCGAAGGCCATTGCGAACGCCCCTCCGGCGGCCGCAACCAGCGACGCCACCGGGCGCACAAGCCCGCGCGATCCGCAAACGAACACCCCGACCAGAGGCCGGGGTGTCGTGGAAACCGGGGTAACGAAAGGCCTTGCGGCCCGGGCCGACGTCACACGGCCTGGGCAGGATGGGCGTAGGAGATGGGAGCCTTTTGCGGATCCTTGAAGGTGATCTCTTCCCAGGCGCTGGCATTGGCCAGCAGGGTACGCAGCAGCTTGTTGTTGAGCTCGTGCCCGGACTTGTGGCCGTAGAAGGCGCCGATGAGGCTGTGGCCGAGCAGGTAGAGGTCGCCGATGGCATCGAGGATCTTGTGCTTGACGAACTCGTCCTCGTAGCGCAGGCCGTCCTCGTTGA
>CAZMMO010000122.1:0-6511 GCA_964567365.1 uncultured Rhodanobacteraceae bacterium
GAACGCCGCCGCGCCCGCAAGGCCGCCCGGCGTCAACGCGTGGCGCACACCTGACGCCTCCCCGACAAACCCTTAGGCCTGTTGTTGTAGGAGCGCACCCGGGCGCGACGGCATCAGCGTTCAACGAGCCTTGTGCCCCGGGCCTCAAAGCGGTTGCCTCCAAAATCGCCTGCGGCGCGACGGCATCAGCGTTCAATGAGCCTTGCGCTAGTCGCGCCCGGGTGCGCTCCTACATCAAATCGTGTTGCCCGGTACCCGGTTTCGCGGCTTTGCCCTCTTGATAGAGTGTGGGGCAGGTCCCGCGTTGCGGAGATGGGGTGCGTGAAGAGCGAGAGGCGTGCTTTCTGGGAGCGGGTATTCGTTGCCAACGACTCTTCCCTGCGCGGGTTCCTGCGCCGTCGCGTCACCGGTGCGTGGGACGTGCAGGACCTGGCCCAGGAAGTGTATGCGCGCATGTTGCGTATCGACGAGAAGAACGCGGACTCGATCGCCAATCCCCGCGCCTATCTTTTCACCGTGGCGTCCAACCTGGTCAAGGAACACGCCGTGATGCGCAGCCGCCACCGACTGGATGTCGGCATCGACCAGGTGATGGCCGCCTTGGCC
The DNA here is from genome assembly GCA_964567365.1 of uncultured Rhodanobacteraceae bacterium. Taxonomy (GTDB): domain Bacteria; phylum Pseudomonadota; class Gammaproteobacteria; order Xanthomonadales; family Rhodanobacteraceae; genus Oleiagrimonas. The sequence continues at coordinate 607 of CAZMMO010000122.1, forward strand.
AGCGCGCACGGATCGGCCGAGGACATGGCCGAGCAGGAATTGCGCAGGCGGCGGGTATCGGAGGCATTGGACCGCCTGCCGCCACGTTGCAAGGCCGTGTTGCTGATGCAGCATCGCGACGGGATGACCTACCGGGAAATCGCCAGCCGGCTCGACGTGTCCACGCACATGGTCAAGAAATACGTCGTCAAGGCGCTGGCGCAATGCCGCAACGATCTGGCGGAGGAGAAGTGACCCGTGCGTTCCCAGGATGAAACCGTACGTCGTCTGATTGCCGAGCAGGCAGCCCGGTGGCATGTCGTGAACTCGCAGGGTGAGCTGAGTCCGCAGCAATCGCGCGAGTTCATGCATTGGCTGCGAACCTCACCGGTGCATGTGGCCGAGTATCTGACCATCGCCGGCCTCGCCCGGGACCTGGCCGCGGTGGCAGGCGAAAACCGCGAATCGCTGGACGATGTCCTGGCCGCGGGGCACGATCCGGTCCGGCTGCCCGTGGCGAACGCGACCGATACCCCGGTCCATGACAAGGAACCCTCGCCCCGGAATTATCGTATGCGTCACCGGCATGGGGTGCATTCGCGTGATGGAACCCGCCGCAAAAGGCGTCGTTGGGGGATGTGGGCCGCCACGCTGGTCCTTGCCATCTGCGTCGCATTCCCGGCTTCAAACTGGCTCGCGTCGCGGCCGGTCGTGCACACGTTCGCGACCCGGCATGGCCAGGTGCGCAGCCTGAAACTGACCGATGGCAGCGTGGTGAAACTTGATTCGGATTCGGTGCTGACCGTCCGCTTTGATCGTGCGTCGCGTCGCGTCACGGTGGACCGCGGCCGGGCTTTCTTCAAGGTGGTCGACGAGCCGCAGCGTCCCTTCAGTGTGCGGGTGGGCTCGGCCCTGATCCGCGACATCGGCACCACTTTCGACGTGTACCGACGCGCCAAAAGCACGACCATCACCGTGGCGACCGGCCATGTACAGGTATGGCATGTGTCGCAGGTGCAGCCCCGGGGATGGGCCGAGAAGTGGTTCCCCTGGTGGAAAGCGGGACGTGAACCGCGTGGCACGATGCTGGTCCAGATCGGGCCCGGCCAACAGGCGAAAGTCGGCAGCGGAGGCCAGGTGGCCTCGCTTGCCCGCGTCGACGTACCGAGCGCCTTTGCCTGGATGCAGGGTCGCATCGTGTTCGACAACCAGGCCGTGGCCTCCATCGCCACCGAATTCAACCGCTACAACCGGATGAAAATCGAGGTGAAGGACGATCGTGTCGGCAGGTTGCGCATCTCGGGCGCGTTTGACGCGCACAGCGTGTCATCCTTTACGGCTTTCCTCGGCAGCCTGCCCGGTGTCGAGATACGCAGGCACGGACGGATCGTGGAGATCTACGCCGACAGCCGTGTGCGCCATCGCCGTGAGTGATTTTCGTGGCGCACCGTTTCGCGCCGCATCGGCATTTTCCGCAAGGCGGTACCCGATTCGGAGCGATTCCACTCTTGTAGGAGTAGAGGGTCGTTTTTCCGGCCGGGGATTCATTTCGCTTCAAGGTTCGTCGGGAGGGGTTTTTCATGCGTAGATACAGGCCAATCGTGCTGGGTGTGGTGTTGGCATTGGGGGTCGGTGCAGCCGCGATGGCCGAAGCGTCCGCGCCGCAGATTTCGCAGGCTTCCGACGCAATTCCGCCGATGCCCCTCAAGCAGGCCTTGCACGAGTTCGCGCAGCGCGAACATCTGCAGATGGTCTACCTGTCCCGGATTGCCGACGGCATGCGCACCGAGGGGGCCAGGGCCGGCCTGTCGCAGCGGGACACCCTCGTGGCGCTGCTTCGGGGCACCGGCCTGCAGTTCCGGTATATCGACCCGAATACGGTCGCCATTTCGAAAGCCAAAACGACGCCGGATACCCGTACGAGTGCACCATCGGGCGCCAAGGCCAAACAGACCACCAACCTGCAGACCGTGGTGGTCACGGGCACGCGTGCCTTCAATCGCACGGCGGTCGAATCGCTCGCGCCCATCGACGTGCTTTCGTCGAACGACCTCAGATCCACCGGCGCACCCGATCTCACGACGGCCTTGCGCATGCTGTTGCCGTCGATCAACTTCGCGCAGCCCTCGGACGTGGACGGCAACGAGGCCATCCAGTCCGTCCAGTTGCGCGGCCTGGCCCCGAACCAGGTCCTGGTGCTGATCAACGGCAAGCGGCAGCACAGCACCTCCATCGTGAATGTCGACAGAAAAACCTACAGCTCCGGCAGCGAGGGGTTCGACTTCAACAGCATCCCGCTCAATGCCGTCGACCACATCGAGGTGCTTCGTGACGGCGCCGCCGCGCAGTACGGATCGGATGCCATCGCCGGCGTGGTCAACATCATCCTCAAGGGTGGGGCCAGGCATGGATCGGTCAGTGTGACCCATGGCCAGTACTTTGCCGGAGACGGCAGCACCTGGCAGACCAGCGCCGATGGCGGCCTGCCCCTGGGCCAGAAGGGCTGGGTCCACTTGAGCGCCAACTATGAGCACCAGGAGGCGACCAACCGGGCGGGACCGGATTTTCGTTACCCCGGCGACCCCACCTATGGCACGGTGACGTTCCATTACGGCCAGCCGAAGCGGCTGCGCAAGCAGGTCGGGATCAACCTGCAATACAGCTTCACGCCGAACGTGCAGTTGTACGGCTACTTCCTGTACAGCAAGCGCCATCCCACCAGCAACGGTTATTTCCGGTCGCTGTCGCAATACGCCGATCAGCCCGCGGCGGTGGCCCTGTATCCGCGTGGCTATCTGCCGGTGGAAGAGCGCGCCATACAGGACGATTCCGAAACCCTGGGCCTGCGCGGCACCATGCTCGGCGGCTGGCATTACGACGTCAGCGTCAATGGCGGAGGAAACCACGTCAAATCGCATGTCCGAAACTCATTCAACTACGATCTGGCCAACTCGCCGACGCGGTTCTACACGGGCACCTCGGCCATCCGGGACAAGATCGTCAATGCCGACTTCACCAAAAGCTTTCCGGTCGGCTGGCTGAGCAATCCCTTGACCGTGTCCTGGGGCCTGGCCTATCGCGACCAGAATTACGTCACCAAGGCGGGTGAGAGGAATTCGTACGTGGGCTCGGGATCCCAGGGGCTGACTGGCAGCCCGCCGGATGACGCCGTGGACAAGTCCCGGCAGAACAAGGCCGCGTATATCGACCTGGAGGCCGACCTGACGAACAAACTGACCGCCGAGGCGGCCGTGCGCTACGAGCACTACAGCGACTTCGGCCGTGCGCTGCCGTGGAAACTCTCCGGCCGCTACCAGTTCACCGATTCGTTCGCCATGCGCGGAACCGCATCGACGGGATTCCGGGCGCCGTCCCTGCAGCAGATGTGGGATACCGGAATCGGCAGGGATGCCGTTCTCGATCCCGCCACGAACCAGCTGGTCCTGGTCCGGTCCGGCACGTTTCCGGCCAGCAGCCCGGTTGCCGAAGCCCTGGGCGGACAACCGCTGCAGGCCGAGAAATCCCGCAATTACAGTCTGGGTTTCGTACTGACGCCGGCCAGCGGCCTGATCGCGACACTGGATTTTTACCAGATCGCGATCCGCAACCGCATCATCCCCAGCGAAAGCCTGCGCGGCCCCGGGGTCGTGGCCTACCTGCAATCCGTCGGGATCGACAACGTGGAGGGAGCCTCGTTCTTCAACAATGCCGCCGATACGCGCACACGCGGCGCGGATCTGGTTGTCGCCTATCCGTTGTACCTGGGCGATGGCGGCATCATGAAGATCACCGGCGGGTTCAATTACAACGATACCGACATCACCGGAGTAAAACCGAATCCGCCGCAGCTGGCGTTGGCCGGTCTGGTGCTTCCCGTATTCGGTTCGTCCGACCGGGCCAATCTCACCATCCGGACACCGAAGACCAAGTCGTTCCTGGCCATGAGCTGGAGCGGCGGCGACTGGTCCACGAGCGTGCGCCTGTCGCATCATGGCTCGTGGGAAGCGGGCCAGACGGACAACTCCGCCGCGCAGAAATTCGGCGGCGTCTACGTGCTCGACGCCAGCGTCACCTATGATTGGAACGCGTGGAACTTCACCCTGGGCGCAAACAACTTGAACGATGCCTACCCCGACCAGAACAACGAGGGGAACTACTACCACGGCAATTTCCGCTACCCGTTCACCTCGCCCATCGGGTTTGCCGGTGGCTATGTCTATGGAAAGGTGGTCTACAGTTGGTAGTCGCCGGCAGCCGCGCGTGACGCGGCTCTGGTTGGCCCCGGGAAAGCCGGCTTGCGTGTGATGACAGGAAGTCGATCCGGGACGTTGGTCCCATGGTCTCGTGCCGGGCGTTCGCGCCGGGCGTGGGAACGACAAAGAGGAGTCATGATGTTGCGTCGAATGGTTGCCGTCATCTGTGTTTTCCTGCTGGCATCGTTGCCGGTCGTGGCCGGTACCACCCAAAGCGGCACCGACCAGCCGTATGACCTGGTCATCCGCAACGGCCACATTATCGACGGCACCGGTTCGCCCTGGTACTCCGGCGACGTGGCCATCCGCGATGGCCGCATCGTCGCCATCGGCAGGCTGGGCAAGGTCAAGGCCAAACGGACCATCGATGCGGACGGCAAGGTCGTGGCCCCTGGATTCATCGACATGATGGACCACTCGGAGTTGAGCATCCTGGTCGCCCCCAGCCTGCCGTCGAAGCTCTACCAGGGAATCACCACCGTGATCGCCGGCGAAGGCACCACCGTGGCGCCGCTCAACGACCGGATCATCAAGAACCGCGAACCGGGCTACAAGGCGCTGCACATTCATCCGACCTGGCGCACCCTGGGCGAGTACTTCGACTACCTGCAGAAGAAGGGCATCGGCATCAACTTTGCGTCCTACATCGGCGCGACCCAGGTGCGGCTGATGGTCCTGGGCACCGAAGACGTGCAGCCGACCGCCGCGCAATTGAAGCAGATGCAGCAGCTGGTGGCGCAGGGCATGAAGGAAGGCGCCATGGGCATATCCAGCGCCCTGCAATACGCACCGGCACCCTACGCCAAGACTCCCGAGCTGATCGCCCTGGCCAAGACCGCCTCCCACTATGGCGGCATCTACGCGACGCACATGCGCAGCGAAGGCAGCCAGGAGATGTCCGCGCTGGCCGAAGCCATCGAGATCGGTCGCAAGGCGCATATCCCCGTCGAGATCTTCCATCTCAAAGTGTCCGGCAAAAAGAACTGGGGCCGGATGCCGAAAGTCGTCAAGGTCATCGACCAGGCGCGCAGCGAAGGCCTCGACGTGTCGGCGGACACCTATGCCTATACCGCCTGGCGCAACGGACTGTCCGCATTCCTGCCGCCCTGGGCCCTGGCCGGAGGACGCGACAAGCTGGTTGAGCGGCTGAAGGACCCCGCCACGCGCGCGCGCATCAAGAAAGAAATCGAGGACCCGGCCAAGAGCTGGGCCAATGACGAGTGGCAGGAAATCGGCGGCGATGCGCATGCCGTCCTGATCACCAGCGTGAGCGATCCGAAGCTGCGCTGGATGGAAGGCAAGCGCCTGTCCGAAGTGGCCGAAAAGCTGCACAAGGACCCGATCGACACGGTCTTCGACATCCTCGTCAAGGACGACGGCGGCGGCAATGCCGCCTATTTTGGCATGCAGCAGTCCGATGTGAACCTGGCCCTGAAACAGCCGTGGGTATCCATTTGCACCGACGAGGCCGGCTTTGCGCCGACGGGAATCCTCGGCGAAAGGCACCCGCACCCGCACCCGCGCGCCTACGGCGCCTTCCCGCGCATCATCAGAAAGTACGTGCGCGAAGACCACCTGCTGACCCTCCCCGACGCCATCCGCAAAATGACCTCCCTCCCGGCCCAACGCATGGGCCTGACCCAACGCGGCGTGATCAAGAAAGGCATGTACGC
>CAZMMO010000123.1:0-6446 GCA_964567365.1 uncultured Rhodanobacteraceae bacterium
TTCCACACCACGAAAACGAGATTGCGCAATCGACCTGCGCGCACGGCGGCAAGACCTTTGCGCGCTGGTGGCTGCACAACGGCATGCTCACCTTCGGCGGCGCCAAGATGAGCAAGTCGCTGGGCAACGTGCTGGAACTGCATGCCCTGCTGCAGAAGCATCCGCCCGAAGCCTTGCGCCTGCTGCTCATGCGCGCCCACTACCGGCAGCCGCTGGACTGGTCCGACGACGCCGTACACCAGGCCGTGCGCACGCTGGACGGCTGGTACGGCGTGCTGCGCGACCTCGAAAACGTCGACGCCGAAGCCGATGCGCCCGTTCCCGAGGCCGTCGAGTCCGCGTTGTGCGACGACCTCAACACGCCGCAGGCGTTGGCCGTACTGTCGACCCTGGCCGACCGGGCCCGCCAGGCCGGCACCGGCGAGGCCAAGAACGCCCTGCTCGCCGCGGGCCGGGCCCTGGGCCTGCTGCAACAGCCGCCCGAAGCCTGGTTCCGTCGCGGCAGCGCCGACATCGATGCGGCGGCCATCGAGGCCCTGATCGAGGAACGCCGTCAGGCCCGCGCCAACAAGGACTGGGCCCGCGCCGACGCCATCCGCGACGAACTGGCAGCCATGGGCGTGTCCATCGAGGACGGCGCCAGCGGCACGCGCTGGAGCGTCCGTCGCGATTGACGCGTATCCGCCCACCGGCCCCAGGGGGATCGGTTGTCGTCCTGGGGGCGGGAGCCGGCGCGGACGTGTCGCGGATGAAACCCGACGTGACCCGCATCATTCGCATGCACCGACGCCACGCGCGATAATGACGGTATGAATGAAACCGCCACCACCAACACCGCCGACGCGCAGGAAGCCATCACCGAGGAATTCGCCTTTTTCACCGACTGGACCGAGCGCTACCAGTACCTGATCGACCTGGGGCGGCAGTTGCCCGCGTTCCCCGAGGAACTCAAGGACGAAAAATACAAGGTGCACGGCTGCCAGTCGCAGGTGTGGCTGGTGCCCGACGGCGACGCCGACCGCATGAGTTTCCGCGCCACCAGCGACTCGGCCATCGTCTCGGGCCTGATCGCCCTGGTGCTACGCGTGTACTCGGGGCGTCCGGCGCGCGAGATCCTGGATACGGAACCCACCTACATCCAGGCCATCGGCCTGGCCAAGCACCTGTCACCGACGCGTTCCAACGGGCTGGCGGCGATGTTGAAGAAGCTGAAGGGGTACGCGGCGCAGGCGCTGGAAAGCTGAGCCTCCGGCTCAAGAAACGAGTGGAAAGAAACGTAGAAACGAGAGTAAAACCATGGGCTTCCGTATTATCGGCAAACCCCACTGCACTCAATCACTCCCGGACAAGATCCCAAGAAGAGATGCAAGCTGGCGATAGCCACTCTCGTTTCTATTTTCTCCCCACTACTTTTCTCGCCCCGGCAAAGGCCTCGCACCACGGCGAGGCCTTGTTCTTCCAGCCAGGCGAATGCCGCGCTCAGTCCCCCATCTGCTTCTGCAGATGCTCGCGGCGTTCCTGGGCGTCCAGGGACAGCGTGGCGATGGGGCGCGCGTCCAGGCGTTCGAGGCCGATTTCCTCGTCGGTCTCTTCGCAATAGCCGTAGCTGCCGCCCTCGATGCGACGCAAGGCCTTTTCGATCTTGGAGATCAGCTTGCGGTAGCGGTCGCGCGTACGCAGCTCCAGCGAATTCTCGGTTTCCCGGGTGGCGCGCTCGGCTTCGTCGCCGACGTCGCGCACCTCGTCGCGCAGGTTGTCGATGGTCTGGCGCGACTCTTCCACCAGCTGGTCGCGCCAGTCGCGCAACTTGTTGCGGAAATACGCCAGATGGCGCGGATTCATGTATTCCTCGTCGGCCGAGGGGCGATATCCCTCGGGGAGGTCGATGTTGACCGAGGTGGGCAATGCGTAACGCCCATCCTCCTTGGTGATGCCGGGTTCGTTGTGGGGAGCGACTATGGCCATGCGGGAACGTGTGGTCTTCTGTTTTCCAGGGGAACGACGGTTCGTCGTAGCGGGGGTTTTCTTTTTCGGGGACGCACTCTTGGCGGCCGGCTTTGCGGCGGTCCTGGTCACCTTTCGGGCCGGTGCCTTGCCGGCGGATGCCTTCTTCTTGGCCGTCGACTTGCGGGTGACATCGGTACGCGACGATTTCTTCACGGCCGCCTTGGTGGCAGCCGCCTTCCGAGCCGGAGCCCTGGAGGCAGTGGATTTCTTGCCGGCCGTCGCCTTCTTCGCCACCGCCTTTCCACCCGTGGCCTTTTTCACCGCAGGCTTCCGGGAGGTGCCGGCGTCCGACTTGCGGGCCGCCGTGCGCACGGGAGCCTTTCCCGCAGCCGCTTTCCCCGCGAGCTTCTTCTTTGCGGACTTTGCCTTTGAAGCCGCCGGCTTCGCGGGTTTCTTGCTCTCGGCGCTCTTGCTCTTGGCCACGGTTATCCTCTCCTCGCCCTGACAATTCTTGATAATGCGCCCGGGTTTCGGCACGTACGCCACCGTTGTCGTCTGGCGGTCCGCTGTTATAGCCTGTAACTCTGACACCGGCAACCCCCGCTTGCAACGTCCGCCGCAGGCCCTTCGGGCCATGGCCGCGGCTGCCCGGCCTTCCCCGATGACACGCCTGATCCTGTTCCTGTTGACATGCTACAAATGGCTGCTGAGCCCGCTGCTGGGCCGGAACTGCCGTTTCCAGCCAACCTGCTCCAGCTATGCCCGCATTGCCGTGGCCCGTTTCGGCCCCTGGCGCGGTTGCGTGCTGGCCCTGTGGCGCCTGCTGCGCTGCCAACCCCTGTGCCATGGCGGCTATGATCCGGTGCCCGAAACTTTCGTCCTGCCGCGCTGCCGCCGGCACCACTCCGAGGAACCTCCCCATGGCTGAAGCCTGGCTGATCAAGCACGCCGAACTGGTCAACGAAGGACGGCGTTTCCAGGCCGACCTGCGCATCCGCGACGGTCGCATCGACGCCATCGGTACCGGCCTTTCCGCCCGGCCGGACGAACGGGTGCGCGACGCCGCCGGACTGTGGCTGTTGCCCGGGATGATCGACGACCACGTGCACTTCCGCGAACCGGGCATGACCGCCAAGGCCGACATCGCGCACGAGTCGCGCGCCTGCGTCGCCGGCGGCGTGACCAGCTTCATGGAAATGCCCAACACCCTGCCCCCGGCCACCAGCATCGAGGCCCTGGAGGCCAAGTACGCACGCGCCGCGGAAACCTCGTTCGCCAACTACGCCTTCCATTTCGGCGCCGCCAACGACAATCTGGAGGCGATTGCCCGCCTGGATCCGCGCACGGTTTCGGCCGTCAAGCTGTTCATGTGCGAGTCCACCGGCAACCTGTGCGTGGACGACCCGGCCACGCTCGAAGGCGTGTTCCGCGACAGCCCCGTACCGGTGCTGACCCATTGCGAGGACCATGCCACCATCCATGCCAACCTGGAGCGTGCACGCGCACGCTACGGCGACGCCATCCCGCCCACCGAGCACCCGCGCATCCGCTCGCGCGAGGCTTGCCTCGCCTCCACCCGGCTGGCGCTGTCGCTGGCGCGCCGGCACGACACGCGCCTGCACGTGCTGCATGTGTCCACGGCCGAGGAAGCCGCCCTGTTCGAGCCGGGCCCGGTCGCGGGCAAGCGCATCACCGCGGAAACCTGCGTGCACTTCCTGCATTTCGATTCCAGCGACTACGGACGCCTGGGTTTCCGCATCAAATGCAACCCGGCCATCAAGGACGCCGGCGACCGCCAGGCCCTGCTGCAGGCCCTGGTCGAGGGCCGCATGGACGTGCTGGCCACCGACCATGCGCCCCACCTGGCCGCGGAAAAGGAACACCCCTACACCCGCGCTCCGTCCGGTCTGCCGCTGGTGCAATTTGCCCTGCAAAGCGCGCTCGAGCACGTGTTTGCGGGCAGGCTGGGCCTGGAGCGCCTGGTCGAGGCGACCAGCCATGCGCCGGCCCGCCTGTTCGGCGTGCAGGAGCGGGGATTTCTGCGCGAGGGCTACGCCGCCGACCTGGTGCTGGTGGACCCGGCCCGGCCCTGTACGGTGCAGGCCCGGAACGTGTTGTCCAAGTGCGGCTGGTCGCCCTTCGAAGGCGAGACTTTCCGCGCCAGCATCGCCGCGACCTTCGTCAACGGCAGCCTGGCCTGGGACGGCGAAAAGGTCGCTCCCGCACGGCACGGCCAGCGCCTGGCCTTCGAACGCTGAGCCGGCGCCCGCCGCCCGTCACCCCTCCGCTGCCGGGGCCAGCCTTCGACATCCCCGCGTGTCCACCCGGGCCAGCAACTGCGCCACGCGCCCCTGTCCCGGGATGTCCAGCGCGCCATCGAGGTCGGCCAGGGGCAGCAGCACGAAGGCGCGCTCGGCGATGCGCGGGTGCGGCAACTGCAGTCGCGCCTCGTCCAGTACCCGGTCCTCGTACACCAGCAGGTCCAGGTCCAGCACGCGCGGTCCCCAGCGCCGGCCTTCGCGGGTGCGCCCGGCCCGCCGCTCGATGTCGAGCAGGACGTCCAGCAGGGGCAGCGGCTCCAGCCGGGTTTCCAGCCGCACCGCGGCGTTGACGAAAGGTGGCTGGTCGGTGTCGCCCCAGGGCGGAGTCAGGTACAGCGCCGAACACGCCTGTACCTGGACGCCCGGGCACGCGGCCAGGGCGTCCATGGCCGCCAGCACCTGTCTGCGGGGATCGCCAAGATTGGCCCCCAGGGCGACATGGGCCGTGGCCATGTCAGTCGTTCGCGGATGACGAGGGCTTGCGCCGCCGGCGCCCACCGCGCCGGCGCCGGCGACCCGTGGCCGACGGCTCCGCCGGCTCCGTGTCCGGCGCATCGTCCTTGCGGCCCTTGCCGCCCAGTTCGGCCGCCAGTTCCGCGCTCGGCATTTCCTGTGCGCGGGTCCACCACTGGCCCAGTTCCCGCATCGGGTCCGATTCGTCGGCGCGCAACAGGAGAAAATCGTAGGCGGCACGAAAGCGCGGATGCTCCAGCAGGCGAAAGGTACGCTTGCGCGTACGCCGCGTGAAGCGCGGCTGCAGCATCCAGATTTCTTCCATGGCGCTGGCAAAGCGGCGCGGAATGGCCACGTGTCGGGCCTGCTCGGCCACCACACGGTGGCTCGCCCGCTGCCAGGCCAGCGAAGGCTCCACGCCCTCCTCGATCATGGCCTGCACGCCCTCGCGCACCCGGCCCCACAGCAGCACGGCAAACAGGAACGCCGGCGTCACCGGGCGCCCCTGCGCGACCCGCGCATCCGTGTTGGCCAGACCCTGCTCGACCATGTTGCGCAAGACCGCGTCGCCACTGGCCAGGCAATCGACGGTGGCGGGAAACAGGGTTTTCAGCAGGTCCAGCCGCTCCAGCGTATGGAAGCTGGCCAGCCCGTGGCCGGACAGGAACAGTTTCAACGACTCGTCGAACAGGCGTGCCGGGGCCGAATTGGCGATCAGGTCGCCAAGGTAGGCAAACGGCGCCGCCGCCGCCTCGTCGATGGCAAAACCCAGCTTGGCCGACAGGCGCGCGGCGCGCAGCATGCGCACCGGGTCCTCGTGGTAGCGCTGTTCCGGGTCGCCGATCAGGCGCAGCACGCGGTCGTGCAGGTCCTGCACCCCGCCGACGTAGTCGATGATGCTGAAGTCGGCGATGTCGTAATACAGCGCATTGACGCGGAAATCGCGCCGCCAGGCATCCTCCTCGATGCTGCCCCAGACGTTGTCGCGCACCAGGCGCCCGTCGACGACGCGGCGGTCGTTGTCCTGGTCGCCGTCGCCCTGCCCGCGGAAAGTGGCCACTTCCACCACCTCGGGGCCGAACAGCACGTGGGCCAGGCGAAAGCGGCGCCCGATCAGGCGGCTGTTGCGGAACAGGTGGCGCACCTGTTCGGGCGTGGCGTCGGTGGCCACGTCGAAATCCTTGGGCTGGACGCCCAGCAACAGGTCGCGCACGGCACCGCCCACCAGGCAGGCACGGAATCCCGACTCGTGCAGCCGGTACAGAACCCGCAGCGCGCCCTTGCTGACATGCTTGCGCGACAGGTTGTGTTCGGCACGGGGTATGATGCGCGGCCCGACAGGCGAACGGGGGGTCCTTGGGTGCGATTTCAAGTGGATCGTGTCCTTGTCGGTTTGCTTTGCTGCCGTCATGCAACCATTGTCGGGAAAAACAATTCGGCTATACTAGCGCGCTTCATGTGGACGTGCTCCCTTCGTCTAGTGGTTAGGACATCGCCCTCTCAAGGCGGCAACACGAGTTCGAGTCTCGTAGGGAGCGCCAGTTATTTCATGCGATCATCCATGATCGCCTCACGTGGTGTGGCAGAAGGCGGTATTTGGCTTCTGCTTCACAAAGAGCCCGAACGGCGACTTGCAGCTACATCCTGTATTTGTGCGATCATCCATGATCGCCTTGGATTGATGGCCAAAGCTTGCCGCGTCGTTTTCGGCTCCGCACATGCATC
>CAZMMO010000124.1:0-6414 GCA_964567365.1 uncultured Rhodanobacteraceae bacterium
CGTCGAACTGCGAGCCCATGTTGTCGAAGCTGTGGCTGATCTCGTGGCCGATCACGGCGCCGATGGCGCCGTAGTTGTGCGCGGCGTCGGCCTTGGGATCGAAGAACGGCGGTTGCAGGATCGCGGCCGGGAATTGCAGCTCGTTCTCCAGCGGCAGGTTGATGGCGTTGACCAGTTGCGGCGTCATCCACCAGTGGTCGCGGTCGACCGGCTTGCCGAGCGCGTCCAGGCGCTTGTGGTAATGGAACTTCGCCACGTTGATGGCGTTGGCCAGCGGATCGTCCTTGCTGATCGTCAGGCCGTCGTAGGAGGGCCAGTGGTCGGGATAGCCGACGGCCACCTTGAGCGTGTCCAGCTTGGCGGCAGCCTTCTTGCGCGTTTCCGGCGTCATCCAGTCGAGCGTCTTCAGGCGCGTGTGGAAGGCGGCAATGAGGTTGTGCACCAGTTGCTGGACCTGCCGCTTGGCCTCGGGCGAGAAGTACTTGTCGACGTACAGCTTGCCGACCGCGAAGCCCAGGTTGCGGCTGGTCGCGGCCACGGCGCGCTTGGAGCGTTCCTGCTGCTGCGGCACGCCGCTCAAGGTCTTGCCGTGGAAGTCGAACGAGAGGTCGGCGAATTTCTTCGGCAGCAGCGGGGCGTAGTGGTCCAGGGTGTGGAAGGTCAGCAGGTCCTTCCACGATTGCAGCGGTACGTCGGCGGTCAGTCGGGACAGCTTGGCGATGGCCTCGGGCTGCCAGGCGTCGATCACCTTCTGGCCGGACAGGCCGGCGGCCTTGAAGTAGGTTGCCCAGTCCAGGCCCGGGGCCTTCTTGTCGAAGTCGGCCGGGGACCAGAGGTTGTTGGCCTTGTGCACGTTCTGGCTGTCGATCAGGCCGGCCTGGGCCTTGGCGATCTTCTTTTCCAGGTCGAACACGCGATCGGCGGCATCGTCGGCATCCTTGACGCCGGCGGCCTTGAACATGGCCTCGATGTAGTCCTCGTACTTGTCCCGATAGCCTTCCATGGTGTCGTTGTCGGACAGGTAGTAGTCGCGGCTGGGCATGCTCAGGCCGCCCTGCAGCAGGTAGGCGATGTTGTGCGAGGGATCGGTCAGGCCCTGGGCCACGAACAGGCCGAACAGGTTGTCGGTGTGGAAGTCGGTGGCGTTGATCGGATCGACGTCCTGGCGCAGGCGGCTACCGAGAACCTTGGCGAGGTCTTCGCGCGAGTGGATGCCGTCGATGGCGTCCAGTTCGGGCTGCAACGGTTTCAGGCCGTTCTTCTCGATGGCCTGGGTGTCCATGTAGGCGGCGTAGTAGTCGGCGATCTTCGCCGCATTGCTGCCGGGTGCCGGATGGCTGTCGGCGGCGTGCTTGATGAGGTCGGTGATGCGCTTCTGCGTGCGTTTGTAGACGGTCAGGAAGGTGCCCGTGCTGGAGCGGTCGGCCGGGATTCTGGCGTTCTTGTACCAGGTGCCGTTGGCGTACATGAAGAAGTTGTCGCCGGGCTTGACCGACTTGTCGATGGCTCCCAGGTCCACGCCCAGCGTTGGCGCGGTGGATGCCGGCGCCGGTGCCGTGCTGCCCGCGGCGGCGGAAGACGCCGACGTGGTCGGAGCCTGCGGGTTGTTGGATGGGGACGAGCACGCGCCCAGGGCGCACACGATGGCGGTGGCGAGAATCCAGCGATGGTGCTGCATGGCTTGGCTCCGAGGTTTTCAGTTCTTCCACCATAGCGCGATGTCCACGCTTTGTGGGCATGACTTGTGGCCTAGGGCGAGGGGTTAGGGACGAGGGCGCAAACATCGGCGACCGAGGAAATCGTGAAAGGTGTTGGACAATGGAAGCACGCGGATTACCGGCACATGTATGCTCTTTCGCGCGCGCGGAATCTTGAAAGTACCCATCGCTCCGGCGCACACCAAGGTACCCGCACCGCCACTGTCTCTCGTCCCTCGTCCCTCGTCCCTCGTCCCTCGTCCCTCGTCCCTCGTCCCTCGTCTCTCGTCTCTCGTCCCTCGTCCCTATTTCTCAATCCGGTAATTGAAGCTGGCGCGGCTGAAATCCGTCGCCTGCTCGGCCTCGAAGTTCCAGCGGCGGCTGAGGAGGTAGCGCAGGGTGATGACCTGGCCGGGGTCGAACAGGCCGACGCCGTAGCTCAGGTACAGGCGCGGCGAGAGGTACTTGCCGACGGTGAAGGCGGCGGTGCCGAGGGCCGCGCTGTTGGACACGCCGGCGTCGATGCCGAGCTTGGCGCCGATGCCCTTGGCCAGCAGGTCGCCGGTGGCCGAGCCCAGGGCCTGGGCGGCGGCGTTGACCATGTTGCCCTCGCCGCCCTTGACCTGCGACAGCGGCTTGCCGGTGATGAGGTAGGACAGGGCGTCGGACTGCTCCATCGGCGGGTTGGAAAACACCGTCATCACCGGCCGCCTGGCGGTGCCGGAAATCTGCAGGCCGACCACTTCGTTGTCGCTGATGGTGGCGTTGGGATGCAGCGCGCGGATGGCGCGGATGTCCAGGCCGGGGTTGTCGATGGGCGTGGAGGCGAACAGCAGGCGACCCTGTTTGATGTCGAGGTCCTGCCCATAGGCCTTGTAGGTGCCGTTGATGACGATCTGGCCGCGTCCGGTGACGGCCTTGCCCGGTGCCTGGTGCACATTCAACCGGCCGCTGACGCGGCCGACGAGGCCGTAACCCTCGATGTGCGTGCGGTGGCCGAGGTCGACCGTGATGTCGGCGCTGACGGGCATGGCCGCCTGTTGTTCCTGCTGCTTGTGATCGTCGACCACGACCACGTCGGGCGAGGCCTGGGTGGCGCCGGCGCCAGGCAGTTTTTCCAATTTGACGTCGGCCTTGTCGATGCCAAGCTTGCCGGTCAGGTGCAGGCCCTGCTGGTTGCGTTCGATGGCGAGGTCCGGTGATACCGTCACCTTGGCGGCGGGGATGTCGGCGGCCAGCACCTTGTCGCCCTGGATGGTCAGGCGCATGTTGCCCCGGCCCGTGGGTGCGATGGTGCCGCCCAGCGTGAGCGTGCCTTCGCCGGAGCCCACGTGGCCGTCGATGCGCAACGAGCCCGACGACCCGACGGTGGCCACGCTGACCTGGCCGTCATGCAGTTTCAGGCCCACCGCCGGCACTTCTGCGGCGAAGTCGGCGAGCCTGGCATTGCCGGTAATGGCCGGTTGGTCCAGCGTGCCCCCCAGGCGGAAATCGCCGTCGAGATGCCCCTTGACGTTGGCCAGGGCGCTGGTGAACAGCTCGATGGGGGCAAGGCTGTCCATGCGCATCGTCACCTGGCCGGACAAGGCCTGCTGTTTCCCGTTGACGCGGATGTCACCGCGCAGGTAGCCGCCCTGGTCGAAGGTGGTGGTCAGGACGACGTGTTGCTGCTGCGGCGCCAGCGTCGCGGTGGCGTGGAAGTCGCGGTAGGCCAGCAAGGGCAGGTCGGGGCGGTCGGTGTAGCTGATCTTGCCGCGGGAGGAGGTGAGGGTGGCCTGGCCACTCAGGGCGCCGGCGGCGTCGCGGTGGACCTTGCCCTGGCCGTCGATCACGCCTTCGGCGCGCAGGGGCAGTCCTTCGCCGACCAGGGTGGTGACCAGGGCCAGCGGGAAGGCGTGCAGGGTGTAGTCGGCATCCAGCGCGTCGTTGCGGGCCTTTTTCGCGCTCAGGCACAGCGTGGGTTCGCCGGCCGTCAGGCAGGTTTGCGAGAGGCTGGCCTGGCCCTGGTTCCAGGCCAGTTGCGCCGGCGCCTGGAGGTGCCAGGGGGGCAGGCCCTGGAAGTCCAGGTCCAGCGTGGACAAGGTGCCGCTCCAGGCCTTGTCCGGCATGCTGCCGGCGAGCGCCACCCGCAGTGACAGCGGCTGGCCCTTGGCGGCCAGATGCAGGGTGTGATGCGCCGCGTCGCCCTGGCCGTCGAGCGTCATCGAGTCGAACAGCATGCTGCCCAGCATGACGTGGCTGGCCCGCATGGTCAGTTTGCCGCCGGGGTGGCTCAGGTCCGGTACGTTGGCGACAAGGTCGAACTTGCCGATCTGGTTTCCCGACAGGGACAGCTTTTGGCCGTATAGATGGCCATTCACGGACAGCTTCGGCCACAGGCCGGTAACCAGGATGTTGCCGCGCAATGCACCGCTGGCGTCGGGCAGCCAGTCGTTGAGCGAGACGATGCCGAGCTTGAGGTTGGCATGGTTGCTCCGCGTGCCGTTGGCGTCCAGCTCGACGCGGCTGGCGCCTGAGGCCAGCGACAACTTGCCGTTGACCACGCGATTGGGGGCAAGGTGCAGCTTGCCGTGGCCGGTCAGGCGGCGCTGGCGCAGGGTGCCGTCCAGCTTGTCCAGGTCGAGCGTGGCGTCCGGTCCCTGGGGCGTGATCCTGCCCTGGGTGGACAGGGTCAGATTCAGCGCGCCGTTCCAGCCGCTGAGGATCAGGCCGGGGTTGAAGTTGTGGCCCTTGGCGTCGAGGTTCCAGGCCAGTTGCGGCTTGAGGTCGAGCTTGCCGTGGACGTCCAGTTCGCCCTTGGGCTGCTTGACGGAAAGGGTTTCCAGGGCGATCGCCTTCGGGGTGCCGGTCAGGTCCAGTGCCAGATGGGCGATCTGGTCCGGCGGCCCCAGGTCCACGCGGCCCTGGACGCGGTAACGGTCGGCGCTGCCCTGGACGGTGATGTCGCCGGCGCTGGCCAGTTTCTGGCCGGCCACGGAGGCGGGCAGCAGCACGTCGCGCCAGGCCAGGGCGAGGTCGGCGCGCGCGGGCTGGGTGGCGAGGTCGATGCTGCCGTGGCCTTTCAGGTTGCCCGGGATCTGTGGCGAGGTCAGGACGAGCTGGTCCAGCCGGATCTTTTGCGTGTCCGGGTCATAGTGCAGTTCGAGCGGTTTCAGGTCGAGGCTGACCTGGTCGAGGTCGATGCGGCCGGTGAGCGTGCCGCCGGTGCGGTCGCCATGGCCGGTCAGTGCCACGGCCAGTTGCTTCAGCGAGGTGTCGCCCAGCAGCGGTTCGGGGTCGAATGCCGGGGCCGTCAGCTTGGCCGTCCAGGGCAGCTTGCCGCTTTGCTGCATGTCCAGGCGCAGGTCGGCGCGCATGGGCAACGTGAGCGCCAGCACGAGATGGGCCTGGCGGCCGTCGCTGGCGGCCGTGAGCGTGCCGGCGTAGACGGTGTCGTCGACGTTCCAGCGGAAGCTGCCGTTGCCTTTGCCGCGGTACGGCCGCGCCAGCGCCAGCCGCCCGGACAGGTCGGCGCGGCCGTCCGGCGAGCGCAGCTTCAGTTGCCGGAGGTCGAGCCCGCGCGAGGTCCAGGCGCCGGCCACGTCCAGGGTGTCGGCGCGGAAGACGGGTTTGCCGTCCCGGAGGATGTCGATGCCGCGGATGCGGGCCCGGTCGATCACGACGTCCAGCGGCGGCTTGAGCGACAGCGGCTGCGTGCTCTCGGGCTCGGGATGCGTGGGCGTGGTCAGGGCCACGTCCACGCCATTTGCGGCGAGGCTGCGCAAACGCACGGTGCCGGACAGCAGCGACCACAGCGACGGGTCGGCCTGGAGCGTCTTGATGCGCGCGTCGGTGCCGCCCTCGGCGTCGTGGTAGCGCACGCCGCCCAGTTGCAGTGGGCCGGCCAGGCTGCCGTGCGCCGATTGCACGCTCAGCGCGCCGTCGCTGGCGGCCGTCACGCGGGCCAGGGCAAAGTGCAGGCCCGCGCCGGTACCCAGCAGCCACCACAATCCGATCGCCAGCAGCACGACCAACGCCGCCACGGCGATGCCGATGCGCAGGAGCCAGCGTTGGGCGGAGGCGTGCGTCATTACAGATCCGGTCCGATCACGATGTTGAGCTGGATGCCGTGGTGGCGGTCGTTGTGGATCGGCGTGCCCAGGTCCAACCGGATCATGCCCACCGGCGACAGCCAGCGCAGGCCCAGGCCGGCGCCGATGCGCGGGCGGAAGTCGGTGCCGTCGAAGGCGTTGCCGGCATCGACGAAGGCGGCCATGCCCCAGTGCGGGGTGAAATAATGCTCCAGGGTGATGCCGCCGGCCAGCAGGTGGGTGCCGCCGATCACGCGGTCATAGCTGTTGCGCGGCCCCAACGCCTGGTAACCGTAGCCGCGGTTGGAGCGGCTGCCGCCGGCGAAGAAGCGCAGTTGCGGCGGCAGGGCGCTGAAATCGCCCGTGCGGGTGAGGCCGGCGCTGGCGTGCACGATCAGACGGTTGCGGCGGCTGAAGGCGTCGATCCACTTGGCGTCGGCGGTGAGCTGGGCAAAATCGGTGTCCGACAGCAGCTTGCCCACGGTGCTGCGCGCGGCCACGGTCAGCGACCAGCCGTGGCGCACGAAGGTGGGGTTGTCGCCCTGTTTCTTGACCAGCGAGATTTCCGGATACACCAGCGTGCTGTTGCCGTGCTCGATGCCGGGTGCGTTGTCCGGTTCGTCGCCGCGCTGGCCGACCGTGAAGGT
>CAZMMO010000125.1:0-6409 GCA_964567365.1 uncultured Rhodanobacteraceae bacterium
TCAGGCTCAGCCACGATGCGTGGTTCCGCCAGGCTTTGGATCTGACGATTGACCGGATGCTGCCGGAACTCAAGACCAAAAAGGATGCGTCTTGAAACTCGATGAATACGCGGCCCAGGATGCTATCGGCCTGATGGATCTGGTCCGGCGCGGCGAGGTGTCGTCGGCCGAGTTGCAGCAATGCGCGATGCAGGCCATCGAGCGGATGAATCCCGTGCTGAACTTCATGTCGGGTCCGTCGGCGGTGGGCGGGCACGGCGGTGGCCCTTTCGCCGGCCTGCCGATGCTGTTCAAGGAGAGCCACGGCAGCATTGGCCAGCCCATCATGCAGGGGTTGCGATTGACCGCCGGGCTCAACGCGTCTGCCGATTCCGAATTCGTCCGCCGGCTCAAGCGCGCCGGTGTGGCCCCGCTGGGAGCCACGACGGCGCCCGAGCTTGGACTGTATTGCACGACCGAATCCACGTTGCACGGCGCCACGCGCAATCCGTGGAATCTCGATCATTCGGTGGGCGGTTCCAGCGGCGGGTCATCCGCGGCGGTGGCCGCCGGCGTGGTGCCCGTGGCCAGTTCCAGTGACGGCGGCGGTTCGATCCGGGGCCCCGCCCATTGCACCGGTACCTTTGGCCTCAAACCCAGCCGCGCGCGGACGCCCATCGACGGCAAGACCGACGGCGGTCTGTTCCCGTTCCTCAGCTACCACGTGACCACGCGGAGCGTGCGCGACAGCGCGGCGTTCCTGGATGTTCTGGAAGGCCCTTCGCCCGGATCGCGTTATTCGGTGGCGCGCCCCGACCGTCCTTTCCTCCGGGAGGTGGGCGCCGATCCGGGCAAATTGCGTATCGGCATGCTGCGTTCGTCGCCGTTGGCCACGCGCCTGCATCCGGATTGCCAGACGGCGATGGAGGTTGCCGGCAAGCTGTGCGCGGATCTCGGTCATTCGGTCGAGGAGGCATCTCCCGACCTGGACTGGGATGCGTTCATGGCGGCGTTTTTCCCGGCATTCATGTCGGTGTTGCCGCGCAGTATCGCCATCCTCGAATCCCTCTCGGGTCGCGTAGCGGGACCGGACACGCTTGAGCCGATGACACTGCGCGCCCTCGAGTACGCGAAGACGCTGACCGCCTCCGACCTGTTCGAGGCCGACGCAGTGTTCCAGGTGGCGCGTCGGGCGGTCGACCTTTTCTTCCAGGATTTCGACGCATGGATCACGCCGGCCGGCATTTCGCCCGCGCCGCGCATCGGGGCGTTCGATCCCGCCGCCAGCGATGAAGGCATTCTCGAGTATGCCCAGCGCACCATGACGGACTATGCCGCATTCACGCCGCTGCTGAATGTCACCGGCCATCCCGCGGCCTCCGTGCCCTTGCACCAGGGCGCCGCGAGCGGACTGCCCGTGGGCGTGCAGATCGTCACGTCTTTCGGCGACGAGGCGACGCTGCTGCGCCTGGCTTCGCAATGGGAAGCGGCCATGCCTTGGCGTGACCGACATCCGCCCCACGCCGTCTTCGGCGGCTGATGAGGCAAATCCATGAACACTTTCGCCGCCACTCTGGACGACATCTTTGCCCCGATCGATTCGGGCAATGCTCCCGGTGGCTCGGTGGCGGTGGAGATCGACGGCGAGATCGTCTACAGCCGCGGTTTCGGTTTGGCGTCCATCGAATCGGGCCTGGCCAATGGCCCGCGCACACGGGGCCGCATCGGATCGACCACCAAGCAATTCACCTGCCTGGCGGTGATGCTGCTGGCCGAGCGTGGCCTGGTCGATGTCGACGCGCCGTTGCGGCAGTGGATTCCGGAGCTGCATCCGGAACTGCCACCCGTCACGGTACGGCAGGCCATGAACCATACCGCCGGCCTGCGTTGCTGGGTGGACCTGGTGATGATCGCCAGTGGCGTGTCGGCCCATTTCCCGGAGTCGGAAGTGCTGCCGTTGATCGCGCGGCAGCGCGGGGTGCAGTTCGAGCCGGGCAGTCGCTTCCTTTACAGCAACACCGGCGCGCGCTTGCTGACCTTGCTGATCGAGCGCGTCGGCGGCAAGCCTTATGACGAATTCTTGCGCGAACACATCTTCGTGCCGCTGGGGATGTTCGATACCTGCCTGCCGGACAGCGAGTACGCCATGCTGCCGGGGCTGGCCTGTCCACATATCGCCACCGGCCAGGGGTTCCGCCGCGGCATGATGCCGGGCACGGTACGCGGCGAGGGCGGCCTCGTTTCGACCGTGCACGATCTGATGCGCTGGACCGCGTTTTTGCGCGATCCGCACATCGGCAGTGCCGCGACCTGGCGCGACATGCTCGAGCCGCCGCACTTTGCGCACGGGGAGGGCACCTATGCGTTGGGCCTGATGGACGAGCGGCATCGCGGCATGCGGGTGGTGCACCATGCCGGCACGGTCCTGGGGGCCAACTCGCAATTGCTGGTGGCGCCGGAACACAAGCTGGGGCTGGCGATCCTGGTCAACCGTTCGGATGTCAGTGCGACCGAACTGGGCTGGAAAGTGCTGGACGCTTTGCTCGGCGACAAGCTGGCGCCGGCCGCGCCGGTGGCCACCGCGGCACCCGATGGCGCGACCGGATTCTACGTCGATGCGCAGAGCGGCCGCACGATCGCCCTGGACATGGTCGATGGGCGATTGTGCTTCGACCATCAGAGCCATTACGCGCCGCTCACTGTTAATGATGGAGCTTTTGCGCTTTATCAGGTCGGTTTCAAGCCGGTGCGGCTGGAGATCGTGCACGAGGGTGATGGCGCCGTGCTGTTGCATGGGGGCATGTCGAAAAACCACCTTGCCGCCGATGGGGGGAGCTTGGCGCAAGGGCAGACCATCGCCAGCAGGGCTGGTTCCTACGGGAGGGATTCCGATGCTCCCTTGCGGTTCGATCGAAAGATTCCGGTAGACGGCGAAGCTTTTCTGCAACGCATGAGCGGGCGCTATTTCAGCGTCGAAACGGACACGGAAATCCGTGTGCATGCCAACGGCCCGGTACCCCTGGAGATACGTGGCCCGTACGGCCGCAGCCTGTGGCGACTGGAGGCCCTGCGGGCCCCGTCACGCGAGCATGAAGACGCTCCGGAATTCTGGCTGTTGCGGCCCTTGGAGCCCGCACTCGTGCGCTGGATCGCCATGCGCCTGGTCATGTCCCGTGGAGAGATCCGGGCTCTGGAAATCAATACGCCCCGCACCTGGGCCCTGCGTTTCGACCGGATGTAATTCCATGCCGATTCAAGCCGTCAACCATCCGTCGGGAAGCGCCGCAGCGCCGAAAACGGCTTCCGTCGGGCAAGCGTGGAAGGTGCTGGGCGGCTTCGCCGTGGTGATGATCCTGAGCGGCGGTGCATGGTGGGCCTCGACGCTGGGAGTATTCCTGTCCTCGCTCGAGCACGATCTGGGCTGGAGCCAGACGCAGATCTACCTCGGCGTCTCGATCACCTATTTGATGACCCTGGTCATTGCGCCGCTGGTGGGGTGGCTGCTGGATCGCGGCTACGTCTGCCGGACCATCATCGCCGCCATCGTGATGGAGGCGCTGGTTTTCTACGGCATGAGCCGGATGGGACCGAGCATCGTCCTCTACTACGTGCTGTGCGTGCTCATGTTCGCCACCGTGCTGGGCGTGACGCCGGTGCCATTGACCAAGGTGATCAACGGCTGGTTCGTCGAAAAGCGCGGACTGGCGCTGGGCATTCTTTTCTCGCTCAACTATGCCGGGGCGATGGCGGCGCCGGTGGCGGCGGAGATGCTCATCGGTCGCATTGGCTGGCGCCAGACGTATGTCGTGTTCGGCGCCGCGGTATTGGTGCTTGCGCTGGGCGCCGCGTTGCTGTGGATACGCAACCAGCCGGAGCACGGGGCGTCCGTGGCGGACATGGCATCGGGCAAGCCTGTCGGCGGGCAGCGCGCGGCGCTATGGAGTGCCATCCGGCAGAAGGAGTTCCTGGTCATCGCCATCTGGTTGGTGCTCTACGGTTATTCGTTCAACAGCATCAGCTTTCATCTGGTGCCGATGCTGGAGGAATACGGCTTGTCCAGTACGAAGGCGGCGGTGGCACAGGGTCTGATCGGTCTGGGCGGGCTCAGCGGCAATTTGCTGGCGGGGATGTTGATGGATCGGTTCCGGGCCCAACGGCTGGCTACCTTGTTCGCTCTTTTTCCGCTGGTGGGCATTGCGTTCCTGAGTCTCTGGCCGAGTCCGGTCAGCGGCTACGTCATGGCGATCAGCCTCGGCTTCGCGGTCGGCAGCGAGGGCACGATCCTGATGTATCTGGGCGGACGCTATTTCGCTCCGGGAGTTCTCGGCAGCGTCATGTCGTTGCTGCTCATCGTCATGACCATCGGTGCCGCGTCGGGGCCTTCGATCGCCGCGCTCATGCATACGCACTTTGGCAGTTACGACCTGTTTCTCGCATTGAACGCGATGACTTTCATCGTCAGCGCGCTGATACCGCTTGGCCTCAAGGCCTATCGATATTAGGAAGGCCCTGATCGAATCCATCCAAAAATTTCATGGCGCCCATATTCCATGTCCTGTAGGGGACTTCGAATAACCTCGTCACCCCAGCGCACGCGGGGAGAGGCCATGGAAGGCCTCGGCTTTGAGGAGCGAGGAAAGCTGGGGTCCAGCGTCTTTAAGCTCTTGAAGATAAAGACACTGGATTCCTGCCTTCGCAGGAATGACGGGCAAATGGGCAGTTTTTCGAGGTGCCCTGTAGGAGCGCACCCGGGCGCGACGGCCTTGAGGCTCGTTCATGCGCTGAGGAGCGCACCCCGGCGCGACGGGTTCGAGCTTATTGAACCGCTGATGCCGTCGCGCCCGGGTGCGCTCCTACAGGCTTCCTCCGCTACGGAGATCTCCGAAACCATGTCAACGCAAAACGTTACGCCCGGTGCCAGGCTTGGCCAGTTGGCTTCCGAAAACCCGGACGAAGTCGCATTGATCGTCCAGCAGGTCGACGGCACCGCGTCCACCCTGACGCGCGGGGAACTCGACCGCTGGTCCAGCCGGTTGGCGCACCGGCTGGCGCTTGATGGGGTAGGCCCGCAGTCCTTTGTAGTCATCCATCTGCCGACCAGCCTCGAACATGTCGTCGCCACCTTGGCGGCCTACAAGCTCGGTGCTTGCCCGATGCCGATCAGTCATCGCATGCCGGAGGCCGAGCGCGATGCGCTGCTGGCGCTGGCGGCACCGGACGCCATCGTCAGCGATGCCAAAAAGTTAGCCGGCATCGATCGCCGCGAGCTGCATGCGCTCGACGCTTTTCCGGATAGAGCGCCCGACGATGCCGTGCCGCAGCCTTTCAAGGCCATCGCCTCGGGAGGCTCGACCGGCAAGCCCAAGCTCATCGTCTCGCCGGGCGCGTTCTGCTATCCGGCCGACCAGCATCCCTTCGCCATCGCGTTGGGCCTTGGCGTCGGGGATCGCCTGTATCTGCCGGGGCCGCTGTATCACAACCAGGCTTTCCTGTTCACCCAGGTCGCCCTGTTTGCCGGCGGCAGCGTGGTGCTCAACGAAAGGTTCGACGCCGAACAGGCGCTGGCGATCATCCAGCGCCACCGGCCGACCGTGCTCAGCATGGTGCCGACCATGATGCTGCGCATGCTGCGCGTGCCGGGCCTGGCGGATGCCGACCTGGGCAGCGTCCGCTCGATGTGGCACCTGGCCGCGCCGTGCCCGGAGTGGGTGAAGCGGGGCTGGATCGACCTGCTGGGCGCGGACCGCGTCAACGAGTTGTGGGCCGCCACCGAATTCACCGGCGTGACCACCATCAGCGGCGAAGAATGGCTGCGGCATCCCGGCAGCGTTGGCCGTGGCTGGAATACCGAAATCCGGATTCTCGATCCCGAGCGCCGTCCCTTGCCACCGGGCGAGGTGGGTGAAGTGTTCAGTCGCTTTGCGGGTGGCCCGGCGCAATACCGCTATCTCGGTGCCGCGCCGCTGGAAACCGTCGAAGGCGGTTTCACCAGTGTCGGTGACCTGGGGCATCTCGATGCCGAGGGATACCTGTATCTCGACGACCGTCGGGTCGACCTCATCATCAGTGGCGGTGCCAACGTGGTTCCCGCGGAAGTGGAATCGGTACTGACGCTGCATCCGGCCGTACACGATGCCGTGGTGATCGGCGTCAGGGACGACGATCTGGGGCGTCGCGTGCACGCCATCGTCGAACTCGTCGACGGTATCGGCGAGGCAGTCGTGGCCGAACTGGACCGGCACATGCGCGGTCGCCTGGCCGGCTACAAGGTGCCGCGCAGCTACGAAATCATCCCGGCCTTGCCGCGCGACGAGGCCGGCAAGATCAATCGGGGACGGCTGCGCGACGAACGCGGTGGCTGAATCCGGCCCATCGGATTTGCATTGGAGACTTCCATGATCGACAAGAAATGGCTCGGCCACGAACTGCC
>CAZMMO010000126.1:0-6378 GCA_964567365.1 uncultured Rhodanobacteraceae bacterium
CACCGCGACTGCAAGATCGTGCGCCGCCGCGGCAAGGTGTTCGTGATCTGCAAGTCCAATCCGCGCTTCAAGGCCCGCCAGCGCTGAGCCCGCAGCCCCGTCAGGTGCGGGAATCAACGGCAGGCGCGAGCCTGCCGTTTTTCGTGGGGTGGCGGACGCGCCCGCCCATGCAGGCGTGCATCGCGTGTCAGGTTTCCCCTACATCACCGCGTGCCGCAGACCTACAGACAGGACGCGGGCCCGGTCCGAGAATATCTCTCCATGGAAACCGCGTACCGGAGGCTCCCGGAAGGAGTCGACAGGGATATGTACCCGGTGCGCGACTTTTTCCATTGAATGGCGTGCCCGGGCACGCCATTTTGCATGGCCTTGCCGCGCCGCCCGCCAGCACTCACAACTCCCTGACCACCCGGAACCCGACGCGCCCGCTGCGGACACCCGCCGGCGCCCCGCGCCGCCAGGCCGAGCGCACCTGGTCCGGCGCGCTGCCCCAGGATCCGCCGCGCAGCACGCGATCGGTGCAACCCGGGTTGATCCATGCGCTGCCGTCATCCGGTGCCTGCGTGTAGTTGTCGTGCCAGCAATCGCGTACCCACTCGGAGACGTTCCCGCCCATGTCGTACAGGCCGAAGGGATTGGGCGCAAAACTCTGGATCGGTGCCGGCCCCCAGTATCCGTCGCGATAGCCCTTGAACGCATGCGTCCAGCGCCGGCCAAGGCGCGACTGGTCACCGCTGCCGGTCAGATTTTCCACCACCCGGCCGGGCGTGCCGTTCCCCCACCAGTACAAGGTGTTGGTTCCGGCCCGCAGCGCGTACTCGAACTGCGCCTCGCTGGGCAAGCGGTACTGTTTTCCGGTGCGCTGCGACAACCATTGCACGTAGGCATGCGCGTCGTTCCAGGACACGTTGACCACGGGTAGCGTGTCCTTGGCCGGGCGTCCGGCGAAGTTATCTTCCCAGGTGGCGTTGTGGTCGGTACGCATCACGCCGGTGCGGCCATCGTAAACGCTCGACCCGCCCAGGCGAACCGAATCGGGCACGTAGCCGCTGGCGCGCACGAAGGCACGGAACTGGCCCACGGTGATGTCGCTGCGACCGATGGCGAAGCCCTTGGCCACATGCACTCTGTGTTGCGGGGATTCGTCCGGCTGGTGTCCGGGAGCGTCCTCTGCCGAACCCATCATGAAACTGCCGGTGGGAACCACCACCATGGCCGGACCGTTCCCCGCCATGTCCAGGAAGCGATCGCTGAACACCTGGCCTGGCTGATAATTCGCATACAGGCGCGCATTGCTCAACTGCCGGTCGAACTGGTCGATTCCCTGGATGTCCGGGCTGATGGCAAGCGCCTCATTCTTGAGCTTCTCGGCCAGCTTGACGTTGCCCGAATCCAGCGCGGTACGCGCCTGCGCCATGATGTTGGCCGCATGCTGGCGACGAATGCCCTCGATGCGACCCCGCGTATTCTGCAAGGCCTGCGACCCGGGGAGAATTTCCGCAGCCTGTGCCAGCGCCGCATCGGCTGCCGCCGAGTCGTTCCTGGCCACGGCGCCGAGGGCCTTGTCCAACACCTGGCGCTGGATATGCTCGATGCTCTGCAGGGCCACCGTATTGCCCGGATCCACTTCCAGCACCTGACGATACAGGTCGAGCGCATTGCGGCCCTTGCCCTGCGGAGCCAATATCTTGCCCTGCTGCAGCAGGCGCGCGGCCTTGGCCAACAGGGGTCGTACCGCGCGCGACGACTCCAGCTCATGCTGCAATTGCTGCACGTCCGCGCCGGTACCCGGCAGTTTTTTCAACTGCTCCAGTGACGCGGCCGCCACATCCAGATCGCCGTTGGACAATGCCTCCTTGATCGACGCCACCATGTTCACATGCACCTTGGCCAGGCCGTTGGCTGCCCGCGGACTGCCCGGGCGCATCTGCAGGACACGCATGTACAAGTCCGCCGCGCTGCCCTGGCCGCCGGCCAGATTGCCGTTCTGGAACGCCTTGTCCGCGCGCTGGAGCAGATCGATCACTTCCGGGCCCGGCGGAGTCTTGGGAACCGCGGAAGACGAAGCCCGCGCCAGGGCCTCCAATACCCGATCGCGGGCACGCCGCTCGAGCACGGCATGCGGCGCCAGGGCGATCGGCGGCCCGGCGTTGACTTCCGAACGGCGCCGCCCGGGGCGCCGTTCGAACCCCATCAACGAAGAAACGCCAGCCGGAGCCGCCTGCTCCGGTTCCACAGGCATGCGCGGCGACACGTGCAGCACGACGGGGAAGAAGTGGTAGGCCAAGGCAAAAATCAACACCAGTACGCCCGCCAGGCCACCCAGCATGCGCTGCCTGCGGGCAAATTGGGAGCGGAGCATGGCGGATTCCTGCGCGGCACGGACACAAATCACACGCACGAGACAGGGCCTGCTATCGTGCAGGGATACCTTATGCAAAGCCGCTCCCCGGGGCAATGCCTGTCTCACGCATCCCACCGCCCATGACCACCGACGCACCTCCGCCGCCCGACATCTGCCCTCCGGCCGAATGGATCTCACAGCCGCAGGCCCTGCAAGCCTGGCTTGACGCGATTGCCGATGGCGACGTGATCGGCATGGACACCGAATTTACCCGGCGCAACACCTACTATTCGCAACTGTCCCTCCTGCAACTGGCCCATCGCGGCCGCTATGCGCTGGTCGACCCGCTGGCGTTCGACCTTGCCGATACCCTGCAGCGGCATATGGGCACGCGCCCCTTCACCTGCGTGATGCACAGCGCCGGGGAAGACATCGAGACCCTCGCGCCCTGGCTGCCCGAGGGCCCGGCGCGATTGTTCGATACCCAGGTGGCCGCGGCCTTCGCCGGGCTGGGTCACGGCCTCGGCTATCGCGCCCTGGTGGCGCGCCTGTGCGACGTCGACCTGGACAAGGGGGAAACCCGCTCGGACTGGACCCGGCGTCCGTTGAGTGCGGCGCAGAAACGCTATGCCACGCTGGACGTGGTGTACCTGGAACCACTGCACCGGCAACTGGTCAGGCTGCTGGACCAGCGGGGCAAGCGGGACTGGTTCCAGGCCGACTGCCAGCGGCTCCGGCAACGCGCCCGGCTCGACGCCCTGCCCGCCCAGCCGCAGTGCGAACTGCACGCCGCAGCCGGCTGGCCACGCGACCGCCAGGCGCTTTTGCGACGCATCCTGCGTTGGCGCGAACACATGGCGCGCGAGCTGGACAAGCCGCGCAACTGGCTGATCGACACCGCCCAGGCACTCGAACTGGTCCAGCATGCGCCATGCGATCCCGACCAGCTTTTCCAGCTCACCCGGGGACAGCGCGCCTTGCGCGGCAAGCAGCGTCAACAACTCCTGGCGCAATTGCAAACGCCGCTCGGGGATGAGGAAATCGCCGCCACCGACCCGATTCCCGCACGCCCCGCCGGTGCGGCCAGGGATGCCGTCCACGCCATGAAACATCAGGTGGACGCTCTGGCCAACGAGCTCGACCTGCCGCCCGGCCTGCTGTGTCCGCGCAAAATGCTCGAGGCCTACGTCGCCACCCGGCAATGGCCCGCCGGACTGGACGGCTGGCGCCACGACCTGCTGCAACCGCGGCTGCAACCCTTGCTGCCGGCCTGAAGGAGTACTTGGCGGCACGACCCGCGCACTGCTATGATGCGCGGCTCGCGTGGGGCCGTAGCTCAGCTGGGAGAGCGTCGCGTTCGCAATGCGAAGGTCAGGGGTTCGATCCCCCTCGGCTCCACCAACCAACCACAGACAAAAGGGCCGCCCATCCAGGCGGCCCTTTTGTCTGTGGACGCCGCTACAGCGCGATCAGCCCGCGCTCCACGGCCAGGCGGTACAGGTCCAGTTCCGAGCCTGCGCCCAGCTTGCCCATCAGGCTGGCACGATGGATGTACACCGTCTTCTGCCCGATGCCCAGGTCGGCCGCCGCCTGCTTGGGCGTGCGTCCCTCGGCCAGCAGCAGGAACACCTCGCGCTCGCGCGCGGTGAGGCGATGCAAGGGGTCCAACTCCTCGGCGCTGCGGCCGGCCCGGCGCTCGACCAGGTCCGAGCTCAGGAACTGGTTGCCCCGCATGACCTCGCGCAACCCCGCCACCAGTTCCTCCGGGGCCACGCTCTTGCTGACATAGCCGGATGCCCCCCGGCGCAGCGCCTCGGACACGTAAGGTTCGCCATCGTGCATGGACAGCACCACGATGCGCGTGTCCGGGGAAATGCTGAGCAAATGCTCGATCAGGGGCAAGCCGCCGCCATCGGGCAGGGACAAGTCCAACACCACCAGATCGGGGCATTCGCGGGTAACCGCCTCCACGGCCTCGTCGGCCGAGCGGCACTCGGCCTTCACGTCGAGGTCATCCTCGAGATCGATCAGGCGCTTGAATCCCTCGCGGACGATGGCATGGTCGTCGACCAGAACAATGCGATGCATGTGCAAACTGTACCGCCTGCGGCGGGCCGTGCCCATCACCCGTCGCCCGCGGGGCGCGCACGCATGTACCATCGCAGGATGCTCCCGCGTCTGCCACCCGCCTGGCGCGGCCCGCTGCTCGGCCTGATCTACCTGCTGGTCTGGCTGTGCCTGTGGCCGACCCAGCTCATCTCCTGGAACCTGCCGGCCGGGTGGCGATTCGGCATGCTGCTGCTGGTGCCCGCACGCTACTGGCCGTGGCTGATCGGCGCCGAGTGGGGCGCCGACGCCGTGGCCGACATCTGGTGGGGTTCGGCCAACGGCTGGTTGTTCGCGCTCGGCGACATGCCCGATGTGCTGGTGACGGCCCTGTGCGTGGGTGTCGTGCGCCGCGTCGGGACCCGTCCGCTGCTCGATTCCCCCGAAAACGTGGTGCGACTGCTGGCCTCGGCCCTGTTCGCGGCACTGCTCGTCACCGCCTTCGACGCCACCGCGCTCATGACCCTCCATCCCGTGGCGTACCTGCACGGCATGGCCCCCGCCCTGGGCAACAACCTGTTGGGCGAGTACCTGGGCATGCTGCTGGTGACGCCGATGCTGATCCTGCTCACGCGCGCGCGACCGCGGGGCGCAGCCTTGCGGCGATTGGCCCGGGACGGCCTGGTGTTCCTGCTGCCGGCGCTGGCCGTGCTTTTCGTGCTGGTCCGCGACGGACCGCCCCTGTCCCACTTTGCCCGTACCCTGGCCCTGGCACCGGTGCTGTTTTTCGCGTTCCGCCACGGCTGGCGAGGCGCCGCGGCGAGCATGCTGGTCATCAGCGTGGCCCTGGTGATATTCGCCGTCGCCACGCGTCACCTGATCGCCCCGGCCCAGGCGCACCTGTTCCTCGCCGTCGCCGGCACCGCCACGCTGATGCTGGGCAGCGCCATCGACGCGTTGCGCCACAGCAGTGACCGCTTGGGCGTGCAGAACCTGCGCCTGGAAAGCGCCAACCGCCGCCTCGACCACCTGGCCCGGCGCCTGAGCGACGTCGCACGCCGCAACCTGCGTGCGGAAGAAGAGCAACGCCGGCACATGGCAGCCGAACTGCACGACGAGCTGGGGCAGAATCTCACGGCCATCCAGATCCGCGTCAAGCTGGCGCAGGCCCGCCTGCTCGAGGCCGACCTGGGTGACGTCGCCGACTCCATCAACGGTATCGTCGCGCACATGCGCACCACCGTTCATCGCATGCTGGACAACCTGCGTCCGACCGTACTGGACGAATTCGGGCTCGACCGCGCCCTGGAAGAAGGCCCCATCCGCGACCTCCTGCATGCCGCCGGCATCACCTACGATTTCGACCTGCACGGCGACCCGCACCAGCTCGACGAGGACACGCGCATCGCCATCTACCGCGTAGCGCAGGAAGCGGCCACCAACGTCGTGCGCCATGCACAGGCCAGCCGCCTGCGCCTGCGCCTGCGCGTGGCCCAGCGCGGCGGCCGGCAATGGGTGCTCCTGGACATCCGCGACAACGGCATCGGCCTGCCCGACGCAACCCCGCCCCGCAGCGGCGGCCGCGGACTGCAAAGCATGCGCGACCGCATCACCGCGCTGGGCGGCGCTTTCCACATACATCCCTGCCGGCCCGGAACCCGCTTGCACATGCTGTTGCGCACACCGATCAAAAAATGCCCCATTCCGCCCCTCTAGGGCACCTCGAAAAACCACCTTTTCCCGGCACCAGACTGCAAAAGAGCCCTGTCACAGAAATGAAGAAAACGGATTTCTCGAAGCACCTTTGTAGGAGCGCACCCGGGCGCGACGGGCTCAAAGCTCATGGAGCGCTGATGCCGTCGCGCCCAGGTGCGCTCCTACAATAAAAGCGGTCGGCGATCCGCAGGCATCGGGCTTCTTCGAGATTCCCTACAGGGCACCTCGAAAAACCTCCGCATTCCGGCTAGCGTACCCATTTCAGTCCCAAC
>CAZMMO010000127.1:0-6352 GCA_964567365.1 uncultured Rhodanobacteraceae bacterium
ACTGCTGCATCCCGGACGCATCGTGCCCAGGACGCCGGCGTCGCGTTGAATTTCAAGAAGCGTCGCCATGGTGGTGACGCACGACTGGATCAAAGGTGATCATCATGAAGAAGACGGGATTGGCACTGGCGCTTGCCGCGGGTTTCGCGCTGGCTTTCACGGGTGTGGCCGTTGCCGGAGCGCAGCCGGCCGCGGCGGACGCGCCGCAGGGCGGCCAGCAGATGCAGGCCATGAACTGGTTCGGTGGACCGATCTACAATGGCGCGCCGGCACTCGGTGCCACGGCGGCCCTGGTCAAGGCCGGCGGCGGGGCGGAGAACTTCTCGTTCGCGAAGGCACTGGTGTCCATGCTCGGCCAGAAGACGGTGAATGCCGAGGTGGCCAAGCTCAACAAGCAGTATGGCGAGAAGGCCGTCAAGGGATTCATCGGCGGCATGGATTTCGCCATCAAGGATGGCCTCAAGCGGGCCACCGAAGCGGGCGTCAAGCTGCCGGCGGCACCGGCCGGGCTCAGTGGCGTGAAGCTCGCCAAGGCACTGGTGGGCGCGGGTACCGCGCCGGACGGCACGTTCTGGTCCGGTTATCTGTTCGACCATGCCATTTCGCACAAGCTGCACAACCAGGTCATGGCGGACATCGACGCCAAATGGGGCCACGGGGCCGACCAGAACACGCACAAGATCCTCAACCAGGCCATGTACGACGTGGCGCAGGCGTTGGGACAGCACAAGGTCCAGCTCGCTTCATTGCATTGAGGAATGCACGGGTTTGGTCTCCGGGACATTCCCATCCCCCCTTGCATCCCGGAGGCCCTTGCGGGGCCGGCGTGAGCCGGCCCCGTTTTTCATGTCAAGGCGAACAGTCGGCGGGCGTTGGCGCTGGTGGCGCCGGCGATGTCCTCCGCGCTCTCGGGCCGCAGGGCGGCGATACACTCCAGGATGTCCGCGAGCCAGGCCGGTTCGTTGCGCTGGTCGCGGTGTCGGGCCCCGGGCTGGTCCGGGGCGTCGGTCTCCAGCAGCAGGGTGTCGAGCGGGATGTCGGCCACGGTGCGCCGCAGACGCCGTGCACGCTCATGCGTGACCGGCCCGCCGATGCCGACCAGAAAACCCAGGTCGGCCAGTTGCCGGGCTTGTTCGCGGCTGCCGGAAAAGCTGTGCACCACGCCGCGCAGGTGGCCGGCACGGCGCAGGATGTGGATGACTTCCTCCACGCAGCGCCGCGCGTGCACGATGACGGGCAGGTCCAGGTCGCGCGCGATCTGCAGTTGCCGCACGAAGCAGGCGCGCTGGCGTTCCGGCTGCGGATCGTCGATGTGGAAGTCCAGTCCGCATTCGCCGACCGCCACGGCGTGATGGTCGTGCAGCCAGGCCGGCAGTTGCTCCAGATGCCGGTCCCGGTGTTCGCGCAGGAACATCGGATGCAGGCCGTAGGCGGCATGCAGGCCCTCGTTGCCGGCGCACAGTTGGTGCAGGATCGGCCAGCGGGCGGCCGTGGTGGCGGGCACGACGACATGGCGCACCCCGGCGTCGCGGGCGCGGGCCAGCACGGCATCGCGGTCCGCGTCGAAAGCGGTGGCGTCCAGGTGCGCGTGGCTGTCCACCAGATCGGGCCTGGATTTTCGTGACGGTTTCACATTCACGCCACCCATCTCCTGATACTTTCGCGCAACCGGGATGGCATGCGGTCCGATGGCGTTTCCGGCTTCAACATGAGTGCGATGATCGCACGGGAAATCTTCCAGGCTCTAATCAGCGGTTCAGTTTGGTGGTGTTTGAATGGAACCCAACCGGTTGTGCGTGCAGCAGCCTGGTCCGAATCACGACATTACAGGAGGCCAATAGATGAACAAGTATGTGAGAGGAACGATGTGGGTGGGTCTTTCGGTCCTCACCACGATCGGGCTGGCGGCGTGCAACAAGAACGCCAGCGCCGAAGGCCCGCAGTATGCCAAAGTGATCAGCTCGACGCCCATCAAGAAGACGGTCAACCATCCGCATCAGGAGTGCCACAACGAGGCCGTGACCGAGCACAAGCCGGTCAAGGACAAGCACCAGATCCTCGGTACCGCCATTGGCGCCGTGGCCGGTGGCTTGCTGGGCAACCAGGTCGGCGGCGGCAACGGCAAGAAGCTGGCCACGGTCGCCGGTGCGGTCGCCGGTGGTTACGCCGGGCACAAGATCCAGGAAAACCACCAGGAGAACGCCACCGAGACGGTGAACAAGCGCGTGTGCCAGACCATCAACAACCCCACTACGAAGATCGTCGGCTACACCGTCAAGTACCAGTACAACGGCAGTGTGCACACCACGCGCATGGATCATGATCCGGGCGCCCAGGTGGAAGTGAGCAACGGCGTCTCGGTGGTT
Source organism: uncultured Rhodanobacteraceae bacterium (assembly GCA_964567365.1). Classification (GTDB taxonomy): domain Bacteria; phylum Pseudomonadota; class Gammaproteobacteria; order Xanthomonadales; family Rhodanobacteraceae; genus Oleiagrimonas. The sequence goes on from CAZMMO010000127.1 coordinate 2,367, forward strand.
GGTTCCAACAACTGAGCGCGGCGGCGGCATGATGCCGCGGCAACGATGGTTCCGGAGTCGCCCATCCATGCGGGCGGCTTCGGAATCGGCATGAAAAGCGTGGCTGTTGCAGGGGGAAGTACGCGAAACCTTCGGGCAATGATCGAGGAGGTACCCCATGCAAACACGCATGCACAAAAACGGATGGTTCGTGCGCGGCCTGCTGCCGGCCGTGGCCATGGCCGGCTTGCTGGCACTGGCGGGCTGCGCGACCCAGCGGCCCTACAATGGCGGCAACGCCACCTATGGCACCACCTACGGCAACGGCTACAACAACGGTTCGCGCGTGTGCAACCAGTGCGGTACCGTGCAAAGCGTGCGCCAGGTGTATGTCCGCAGTGACAACCAGTCGCACGTGCTGGGCACCATCATCGGCGCGGTCGCCGGCGGTCTGCTCGGCAACACCGTGGGCAAGGGCGACGGACGCAAGGCCGCCACCGTGGCGGGAGCCGTGGCTGGCGGAGCCGTGGGCAACAGCGTTGCCAAACGCAATTCCAGCGGCACCACGACGGCCTGGGAGGTGGTGGTGCACCTCGACGATGGTCGTTATGCCACGGTGACCCAGCGCGGCAACCCGAATGTGCAGCGCGGCGACCGGGTGCAGGTGCGCAACAATCACGTGTATCTGCTGTAGTCCGCGGGCGCGGGGGCACAAGCGGCCGTCCGCACATGCCCGCAAGAAAAAGGCCCGCCGGCTGGCGGGCCTTTTTGCTTTTTCTTTTGGTGCGTGCGTGAGGGCGCGTGTCGGGCCCCGGCGATCAGTTATCAGTTGACGGCGTAGAACGCGTGGTTGCCGATGGTCTTCAGCGATCCCACCGCGGCCCACCGGGGGGTGGACTCGAGGGTGGCGAAGTGGTCGGCATGTGGGACCACCAGGGTACGTTGGCCCTTGGGCAGTTTCCAGATCGCCATGGACTCGCCGGCGATCTTCCAGGCCTTGTTCCAGGCCTTCAGGTTGTTGAGCTGATAGCTGCCGGGCGTGGTGGTGGTGGCGAACTGGTGGGGATACTTGACCACGTCGCAGAGGGTCTTGCCCCAGCGCCCTTCCTGACGGCGGCGCAGGGCGACCTCGGCCACGGCGAACTGCCCGATGGTGGACTGGCCGCGTGCTTCCAGGTACACCGTGGTGGCCAGACAGGTCTGGGCCGCCAGCGGCTGGGGCAGGAACGTTGCCATCCAAAGCAACCAGGCAAGTTTCATGCTGATGCTCTCCTGGTGCATCGCGCAGCCTCCTGCCACCGACGCGTGGACGAAGCCCGGATGATTCCTTGCGCACAGGCGGACCCGGTTCCGCGCCGACTTGCATGTCCCTGGCGTGGAAGCACCGCGGTTGGCGGCAAACACGTACGACGTTTCAAACGGTTTGCGGGTGCCTGGTTCGGGGTCGCGGGAAACGGGAATGGGTAAGGAGCGACCCGGGCGACGATGGAATTCAGACGGACACGATACAGGACGCGACACTGCACGCCCTCTTGGCAACCCGGAACGATGCCCGGTTTGCCACCTCGAAAATGAAGCGCCTTCAGCAGCGCGTTGCGAAACCTGCGTGGAACCTAATGGCTGGCCGGCGAAATGGCAACCCATGGAAGAAGGTCGTTCAGTTTTCGTTCGAATTTCGTTTTTCACGCCATCCTGGGAAAAGAGGTCACAAGTATTTGATCTTGTGAAACTTCATGGAGTGCCCCTCCGCATCCGCGAAAGCGCCGGGAGGCGACGACGAGTCGCGCAGGACCGCTTGGGCATGCCATGAGCCGGCATCGATGGCCATGCTGTCGAGCACGATGCCGGCGGGCTTGCCGTCCATGAACAGGGGGCTGCCCGACACGATTTTCCGCGTGCCTTCCACCTGTGCCAGGTGCCGTTTGCCGCCGCCGCCGCGGTAGTGCAGCCGGGCCACGATTTCCTGGCCGGGGTAACAGCCCTTGTCGAGGCTCACGGCACCCAGCCGCTGCAGGGACAATGCCGGTGCCGTCAGGGTGTCCAGGGCGGGGTCAGGCAGCCAGGGCTGCCCGCGGCGAATGGCCTTGTCCCGCCATTGCTGGGTTCCGTCGGTCGTCCCGGGGCGGGTGGAAATATGCATGCCATGGTCGCCCAGGCCCAGGGTGAGGCCGCCGGTGCCGTCGGATATCGCCTGGTATTCGGGACTGGCCGGAGCATCGTCGAGGGCGCGCGCCTCGAGCGCGGCCACGCGGACGCGGCTGCGCAAGACGTAGCGCTGCAGTTCGTCCGCGACGCGTGCGGCCGTGCCACCGCGCAGGAGCAACAGCAAGTGCCGATCTTCCAGGCGCGCCACCTGCAGCAGCGCGCGGACGCGGCCCTGCGGGCTCAGCCAGGCGCTCCATTGCCAGGTCCCCGTTTGCAGGGCGCGTACCGGGCTGGCCAGTTGGGCATGGGCAAAATCGAGGGCGTCGGGGCCCTCGAGGGAGAGGGTTTGTGCAGGCAGGCGGTGCATGGCACGAGGGTTCGGCGGACGGGTCGGGGAAGGCGGGCGGCAGCATGACACGAGTGTGTCAAGATTGTGTTGCGTGATATCAGGTATTACTCTTCCACGCGCTTTCAAGCCCATGTCCAACAAGACTACTCAGACTGTCGACGATTCGCCTTCCGTGCCCGCGGACGATTCGGTCGCGCCCGCCGTTCCGGAAAAAGACAAGCCCGAATCGCCACGGCGCCTGGATCCCACGCGCTATGGTGACTGGGAAAAGAACGGTCGCTGCATCGATTTCTGAATGGTCTGTCCGGAACGGGCGCCAGCAACTCCAAATCGAGGGACTGCCACGATGGCTCAAACCGTGCGACCTTTATCCCCCCACCTGGGCATCTACCGGTGGCAGGTGCAAATGGTGACCTCCATCCTGCATCGTGCCACGGGTATGGCACTGTCCGTCGGTCTGCTGGTGGTGACCTGGGGATTGCTGGCGCTGGCCAGCGGCCAGGGTGCCTGGGGCCTGTTCACGGCCTGCGCCGGCAGCGTCGTCGGCATCATCCTGCTGGTCGGCTGGAGCTGGGCATTCTTCTATCACCTGTGCAACGGCATCCGGCATCTGCTGCAGGATGCCGGGATGGGTTTTCGTGTCGAACAATTCGTGCGTTCGAGCTGGCTTTCGGTCGGCGTCAGCGTGGTGCTGACCGTGCTGGCCTGGATCTGGGTCTGGCAGGAGGTTGCGGCATGAGTGCGACAGATACCGGACGCGACCTGCGCAATCCGCTGGCGCGTGCGCGCGGCGTGGGCTCGGCCAAATCCGGCGTCGGCCATTGGTGGGTGCAGCGCCTCACCGCGGCGGCGCTGGTGTTCCTGGGCCTGTGGTTCGTCTGCTCGGTCATCACCCTGCTGGGCAGCGGCTATGCCAGTGCGCGCCAGGTGCTGGCCGAACCCTGGAACGCGATCCTGATGATTGCGTTCACCGCCACGGCCTTCTGGCATGCGCAACTGGGCCTGCAGGTGGTGATCGAGGATTACGTGCACACCCGCTGGAAGGAAGTGGTCCTGACGGTGGCGATCAAGTTCCTGGCCGCATTGCTCGCGCTGGCATGCGCGGTGTCGGTATTGCGCGTCGCGTTGGGGGGCTGAGGACGATTCATGGAAAGCTACAAGGTTCAACAGCACAAGTATGACGTCGTGGTGGTCGGTGCCGGCGGCGCCGGTCTGCGTGCCACCTTCGGGCTGGCCGAGAAGGGCCTCAAGGCCGCCTGCGTGACCAAGGTGTTTCCCACCCGTTCGCACACGGTGGCGGCGCAGGGTGGCATCGCCGCCGCGCTCGGCAACATGGGCGAGGACGACTGGCGCTTCCACTTCTACGACACCGTCAAGGGCGGCGACTGGCTGGGCGACCAGGACGCAGTCGAATACATGTGCAAGAACGCGCCGGCTTCGGTGATCGAACTGGAGCATTACGGCGTGCCGTTTTCGCGCACCGAGGACGGGCACATCTACCAGCGTCCGTTCG
>CAZMMO010000128.1:0-6333 GCA_964567365.1 uncultured Rhodanobacteraceae bacterium
CGCTGGACCGCTCGCCCCTGTTCTCCGGCCAGATCGAGGGCACCGGCCCGCGCTACTGTCCGTCGATCGAGGACAAGGTGGTGCGCTTTGCCGACAAGGCCTCGCACCAGATCTTCATCGAGCCCGAGGGCCTGGACACGCCCGAGGTCTATCCCAACGGCATTTCCACTTCGCTGCCGTTCGACGTGCAACTGGAGCTGGTGCATTCCATCCCCGGCTTCGAGCACGCCCACATCACGCGTCCCGGCTACGCCATCGAGTACGATTATTTCGACCCGCGCGGCCTGCATCCGTGGCTGGAAACGAAAACCATCGGCGGGCTGTACTTCGCCGGCCAGATCAACGGCACCACCGGCTACGAGGAAGCCGCCGCGCAGGGCCTGCTGGCCGGCCTCAATGCCGCGCTGGCCGTCGGCGGCAAGACGCCGTGGTATCCGCGCCGCGACGAGGCGTACCTGGGCGTGCTGGTGGACGACCTGACCGGCAACGGCACGCTCGAGCCCTATCGCATGTTCACCTCGCGCGCCGAATACCGCCTGCACCTGCGCGAGGACAACGCCGACCTGCGCCTGACCGAAACCGGTTTCGAACTCGGCGTGGTGCCACGTGAACGCTACGACGCCATGCGCCGCAAACGCGACGCGGCGGAAACCGAAAGCGCGCGCCTGCGCAATCTGTGGGCCACGCCCGGCAACGCCCTGGGCACGGCGCTGCGGCACCGCCACGGCATCGAACTGCAGCACGAGACCAACGCGCTGGACCTGCTGCGCCGCCCCGAACTCGATTACGCGGGCCTCATCGCCACCGAGGGCTTCGGCCCGGCCCTGGAGCATGCCGATGCGGCGCTGCAGGTCGAGGTCCAGGCCAAGTACGCCGGCTATCTCGAGCGCCAGCGCGAAGAGATCGCGCGCCAGCAGCGCCATGCGACGACGGTCATTCCCGTCGATTTCGACTACGACCGCGTGCGCGGCCTGTCCGCCGAGGTGCTGGCCAAGCTGCAACAGGCGCGCCCGGATACCGTCGGCCAGGCCGCGCGCATCAGCGGCGTCACTCCCGCGGCGATCTCGCTGCTGCTGGTGCATCTCAAGCGCCGCCACGCGGCCTAGTGGCGCTGTTGCGTAGGGGCGCACCCGGGTGCGACTGGCGTGAGGGTTCGTGGAACGCTGATGCCGTCGCGCCCGGGTGCGCTCCTACACAACAATGCGGCCGGCGGTGTGCCTCAGGCGGCCCAGCCGGCCAGCACCAGCACGGCCACGGCGGCCAGCCACACCAGCAACACGCGCGACAACAGGCGACGCGTGTCGGTCAGTTCCACCGCCACGCTGCCGGTATCCGGATTGCCCTCGTCGCCGGCCTCGACGTCGGCATTCACGCCGGCACGCGCCACCGCGCCGAGGAATCCCGGTTCGAAGGCCCACGGCGAGCGGGTGGGCGAACGGTGCCACTCGCGCCAGGCGCCGATCACGGCATCGAAATCCGACACCAGGGCCATGGCGAACACCATCAGGTGCGAGGCCGGCCAGTCCAGCATCTCGGCAAAGCGGCGCGCGGCCGAACGGCTGTCGGCGTCGGCATCCACCCGGTCGCCCAACCGCTGTGCCAGGCGATACAGCATGGCGCCGGCGGGGCCCAGCAGCAAAAACCACAACACCACGCCGAAACGGCGCTTGAGCGCCGACAACACCGCGGCTTCGACCAGGGCCCGCGCCTCCAGCGGCAGCGCCGTGTCGTCGCCGGCATGCACGCGCAGGGCCTGCGCGGCCTGCATGCGCTCGGCCGGACCCTCGGCCTCGAGCACGGCCTCGATGTCGCTCTCCAGGTGGCGCGGGCCCAGGGCGTAGATCAGCACCAGCACGGCATAGGCCAGCCACACGATGCCGATCCAGGGCGACAGGCCCAGCAGGATACCGATCACGGCCGCCGCGATGACCGGCGGCGCCAGCACCAGCAACACGCGCGCCGCGCCGCGGACACCGTCGCATTGCTCCGTCCAGCGTTCGAACCAGCGGTAGTCGCGCCACGTGCGCAGTTGCGTTACCCACGCCACCAGCAGCAGCGCAATGATCACGGCCAACAATCGCAGGGTCATTTCGATGCGTCTCCCGGGGTGCGCCCCGATTGTACCCGAGCCGCCGGGCGTGTCAGTGCGATGGCGATGGCGATGACGACGGCGCCCGCCCCGCCAGATCCGCCAGCTCGATGCCGGCGCGCTCGCGCAGCCAGGATTCCAGCAACCGCCAGGCCACCGAGATCGGCGAGGATACGCGCAGGCTGCCGTCATGCACACCGGCCACAATGTCCTCCGGACGGAACCAGCGCGCATCCTCCAGCTCGCCGTCGCGCAAGGTCACCTCGCGGGTGCGGGCCGCGGCGATGAAGCCCAGCATCAGCGAGGCCGGAAAAGGCCAGGGCTGCGAGGAATGGTAATGGCACTCGCCCACCACCACGCCCGCTTCCTCGGCCACCTCGCGGCGCACGGCGTTCTCCAGCGTCTCGCCCGGCTCCACGAAACCGGCCAGGGTGGAATAGCGGCCCGGGTCCCAGCTTGCCTGGCGCCCGAGCAGGCAGGCTCCGTCATGCTCGACCAGCACGATGATGGCCGGATCGGTACGCGGGAAATGCAGCGCCCCGCAGGATGCGGAGCGGCAGCGCGCACGGTGCCCCGCGTCGACCAATTCCAGCGACGTGCCGCAGACGCTGCAATACCGCGTTACGTCCTGCCAGTGCGCCAGCGCCCGGGCATAGGCAAACAGGCCGGCCTGGAACGGCTCCAGGTCGGCGCCGGCCTGGCGCAGGCCCAGCCACACGCCATCCAGCCGCGATGCGGCGGCGGCGCCATGCGGATGCAGCAAAAAGTACGCGATATCCGCGGCCTCGCCGAGCAGGCTGGCCGGCAGGTTCGGGAACAGGCGGCGGCGCGTCCGCGCATCCAGCCAGCGGGGCTGCCCGGTGGCGGCATCGGCCAACAGCCGACCGGCGGCGTCCAGCACCACGAAACGACTGGACGGATCGGCCTCGCGCTCGGCCAGCCATGCCGCGTCGGCACGCCATTCGGCGGCACGGTCCATGGCCACCGAGGCGTACGTGTTCAGGCGCAAAGGCACCTCACCGGGCAGGACGGACATGGCATGCGTCAGACGGAAAAGGACGAACCGCAACCACAGGTGGTGCGCGCGTTGGGGTTGCGGATGACGAACTGGGAGCCGCTGAACGACTCGGTGTAATCCACCTCGGCGCCGCCCAGGTATTGCAGCGACAGCGGATCGACCAGCAGCGTCACGCCGTCGCGGTCCACGGCCAGGTCGTCCTCGTTCTGTTCCGCATCGAAGGTGAAGCCGTACTGGAAGCCCGAGCAGCCGCCGCCATTGATGTACACGCGCAGCTTCAATGCCGGATTGCCCTCTTCGGCAATCAGCTCGCGCGCCTTGTGCGCGGCGGCCGGCGTGAACGCCAGCGCGGAACCCTGTTGGTGGTAGTCGGGAGTGGTTTCGGTGGACACGGACATGGGAACCTCCGGCAAAGCATGGGCCACGGAGCCGCCGCGGCCCGTCCTGCAGAGTACATGATGGCGCCTGGCGCCCGCATCAACCCCGGCGGACCGGGCTGCCCGGCTCGGAATTTCCGTTCGCCCCCGCCCCGGGTTCTTCGGCAGATCCGCCCTGAGCCCTGATGCTTCGACTCCGCCCGTCCTGAGCCTGTCGAAGGGCTCGGCACGAACGGACACGGGTGACCCCCGCTCGGGAACTACTGGTTGGCCAGGGCCACCCCGGCCGTATCCTGCAGGTCTTCGGCAGCGGCCGATCCCCGCGTCGTGTCCGGGCCGGCCAGCTGGCGCGGGGCCTGCGCCCCCTGGTGCACCATGCGTCCGTTGACTTCGGCGCCGGCGGCCATCTCCAGCACGCGGTAATGCACGTCGCCGTCCACGCGCGCCCGGGCCGCCAGTTCCAGCCGGTCGGCGGCATGGATGTTGCCCTTGACGACCCCGTTGACGATGGCGCAAGGCACGCGCACCTCGCCGGTCACCTGACCGTCTTCGCTCAGGGTGAACACCGCGCCGCTGTCGACATCGGCCAGCACGGAACCGTCGACCTTGCCGTCCAGGTGCAGGGCGCCGGAAAAATGCACGTCGCCCTTGATCGACGTGCCCTGGGCGATCAGGCTGGTTTCCCTGACGTGCCCGCCATCGGGGGATTTGCGCTGGTTATTGCTGAACATTGTCGTCCTCCACGGGTTTGAGTGCGTCGCTCCAGTCCACGTTGAGCGTGACCGACTGGCCACGCGCGGGATCGGCCTGGATGCGCAGGCGATTGGGAGTGAAGCCGGCCGGCAGCAGGAAGGTGCCGTGGACCTGCTGGAAATAGCGGAAACCGAAATCCAGGCCGTTCTTGTCGGCATGGCCGCTGAGTTGGCTCCAGGACAGGCGGGTGAGCTTGCCCTTGAGGATCCCCTCCACGGCCACGCGCAAGGTGCCCTTCACCTCGCTGTCGCGCTTGGCGTTGTGCGTCAGCGTCACGGTGATGTTCCAGGCGTCGGACTGCTTGACCCGGCTCAGGTGCACGGCCTGCACGCGCAGGCCGTGGTGTTGCGCGCCGCCGCCGATGAGGTGGCTGTAGAAGGCCAGGTCGGCACGCAGGCCGTCGATCTTCTCCTCGCGGTCGGCCAGCGTGTCCTGCAGCGACTGCGCGGCCACCTGCGACACCTGCAGCGAGCGCGTCAGGGTCGCCACCTGCTGGTGCAGCGTGGCGTTTTCGCGTTGCAACTGGCGGTTCTCGGTGTGGTCGGGCGAGGCCAGCGGCCCGCGGTCGGTGGCCAGGTACACGCCCAGTCCCACGACCACCAGGCTGACGCACCAGACCAACCCCAGCCACAGCAGGCGTCGACGGCGCGCATGCAGTGCATCCGCGGGCTGGACAACGTAGCGGGGAGGCGTATGGATGCTCATGGGCGCACCGCGGGATCGAACGCCCATCTAGCCATCCCGTGATGAAAGCGTCAAGGAACCGGTCCACAAGCACGTATACTGGCGCGCATCCGTGCTGTGGAGCCTGCGCCATGCTGTGGCTGAAAGCCTTTCACGTCATTTTCGTGGTCACCTGGTTCGCGGGCCTGTTCTATCTGCCGCGACTGTTCGTGTACCACGTGGAAGCCGGCGAGCCGGTGCTGCGCGAACGGTTGAAGGTGATGGAGCGGCGCCTGCTGGGCATCACCCACATCGGCGCCGCGCTGGCGGTGGCGCTGGGCCTGGCCCTGGCCAGCTGGTGGATGATGCACGACGCCGCCTACCTGATCACCGGGTACTGGTTCATTGTCAAGCTGGCGCTGGTGGCGCTGCTGATCGTCTACCACGTCATGCTCACGCGCATGACCCACGCCCTGGCACGCGATGCGCTGCACTGGTCCAGCCGCGCCCTGCGCCTCTTCAACGAGGTACCGGCCCTGCTGCTGATCGCCATCGTGGTGATGGTGGTGGTCAAGCCGTTCTAGGCATGCAACCCGTAGGAGCCTGCCCTGCAAGCGAATGACTTCAAGGTTCGGTCATGCACCGAGGCCGTCAGGCGGCTTGACACCTGTAACGTATCACGTAACACTATGGTTGATGATACGCAGCTTCAAGCACAAGGGATTGTTGAAGTTCTTTGCCTCCGGTAGCACGGCGGGCATCCAGGCCGCGCACGCCAAGCGGCTTCAGCTCATTCTCGGCAGGCTCAATGCTGCGTCACTCGTCAAGGATATGGATCTGCCCGGGCTCCGCCTTCACGAACTCACCGGTGGCCGGCGAGGAACATGGTCTGTCATGGTCAGCGGTAACTGGCGTGTCACGTTCCGGTTCGAAGGCGGCGATGCCGAGGTCGTGAACTACGAGGACTATCACTGAGGTTTCGTCATGCGTATGCACAACCCACCCCATCCCGGCGAAGTATTGCGGGAACTGTGTTTGGAGCCGCTCGGCATTTCCGTCACGGACGCTGCGCAGGCACTCGGCACCAGTCGCAAAACTTTGAGCGCCATTCTTAACGGCAAGGCAGGTATCAGCCCGGAAATGGCGCTGCGCCTTTCCATTGCATTCAACACCACGCCGGAGAGCTGGCTCAACCAGCAGTCACAATATGAGCTCTGGCAAGCCGAGCAGCATCGCAACAAGCTGCATGTAAAGAGGCTGGTGACTGCATAGCAACCGCCACATGACAGTTCGTTCCAGCGGACGGCGAAAGAGATCCGCCGCCGCTTGACTCAAGCGATCGCCTGCAGGGCAGGTCCCGCGTGGGGCAGGTCGTCAATCGTCGACCTTGGTCTGCAGATAGATCGCCTCGCCCAGGTTCTTGACCAGGTCGA
>CAZMMO010000129.1:0-6328 GCA_964567365.1 uncultured Rhodanobacteraceae bacterium
GTTCGGACGTGGCCGAACGCGGTATCGTGTTGACCGGTGGCGGTGCCTTGTTGCGTGACGTGGGCCGCTTGATTTCCGAGGAGACGGGGCTGCATGTGCAGGTGGCGGATGATCCGCTCACGTGCGTTGCCCGTGGCGGCGGCAAGGCGCTGGAAATGATCGATCAGCACGGCAGCGACTTTTTCGCCGGAGAGTAGGCGCAATCCCCCGGACGGATTCGTGCCGGCGCGGCCAGGGCCACCACGCGTGCGGATGTGACGGGCAGCCCGGCGGCATCGCGGGCCCGACCGCAGTGGCAGAATTGGCATGGCGTTGACACACGAAGGAAATTCGGCGCTCTTCTCCGGATCGGTGGCTGGGACCCTGCGCCTGGTTGCCTATCTGGCGCTGGCCTGCGTGTTGATGGTGATCGATTACCGGAGCCATTGGCTGAATCAGGCCCGCTACGCGACGGCCGTGGTGGTCGAACCCCTGTACCGGCTGGCGGGCCTGCCCACCAGGGCGGTGGACGCCATGCAGGTGGCGTTCGCCAGCCGCAAGAACCTCACCGAGGAAAATGGCAGGCTGCGTCAGGACCTGCTGCTGGCCAATGCGCGCCTGAACCGCATGGAGGCGGTCGCCAAGCAGAACCACAAGCTCAAGCAGCTGCTGGAGACGCGCCACACGTTGAGCATGAACGTGCAGCTGGCGCGGTTGATCGACGTGGACCTGGGGGCGTACCGGCATCGTATCGTGCTCAACGTGGGTGCGCACCAGGGCATCACCAGGGGCCAGGTGGTCATCGATGCCCATGGCATCATGGGGCAGGTGGTGGAGGTGCTGCCCGATACCTGCGTGGCCATGCTGATCACCGATCCCGAATCGGCCGTCCCGGTGGTGATCGAGCGTACCGGCCAGCGCACGGTGGCCTACGGGTCGCGTGCGGGCAACCTGCTGCGGCTGCCCAACCTCCCGGTGTCCGCCGATGTGCGGGCGGGCGACCAGTTGCTCACCTCGGGCCTGGGCGGCCGCTATCCACCGGGATTCCCGGTGGGCGAGATCCTGTCGGTCCAGCCGGATGCCTCGGGCATGTTCCTGAGTGCGCGGGCGCGGCCGGCGGCGCAGCTCAATCGCAGCAGCAATGTGTTGCTGTTGCGCGACCTGGCTCCGCCGGTCGGGCCCCCCGCCCCCGCGGCGTCCGTGGGGCCGCCACTCTCGCTGGCGCCGCCGCAGGTGCGCAAGGCCAGGGAGCGTCAGCCATGAATCGCCGTAGCGCCCGCCGCTGGCTGTTCGTCGGCAGTCTGCTGTTGTCCCTGTTCCTGCTGCTGCTGCCCTTGCCGGACGTGGTCAAGCCGTTCAAGCCCTACTGGCCGCTGCTGGTGCTGGTGTATTGGGCCCTGGAGGCTCCCGAGCGCGTCAACCTGGGGCTGGCGTTCGTGATGGGCCTGGGTGCGGACCTGCTCGATGGAGCTCTTCTCGGCGACCAGGCCCTGCGCCTGACCATCGCGGTGTTCCTGGTCATGCGGTTCCGTTCGCGGCTGCGGTTTTTCCCGATGTGGCAGCAGACGCTGGCGGTGCTGGTGCTGCTGCTCAACAACCGCTTGCTGCAACTGGTGATACGGCTGTTCGCGGGCGAGTCGCTGCCACCGGCCCTGTTCTGGCTGGCGCCCTTCGTCGGCGCGCTGTTCTGGCCCTTCGTCTTCTTGTTGTTGGATGACCTGTATACGCGCCTGCGTGTACGCGAGGCATGAAAAAGCATCGCCAGCCATTGAAGAATCCGCATGCCGAAGCGCAGCTGTTCCGGGTGCGCGCGATGACGGGCTTTGCCTTGATCCTGGTCTGCCTGCTGGTGTTGTGCGGGCGCTTTTTCTGGCTGCAGGTGCTGCATCACGACGAGTTCGCGGCGCGGTCGCGGCAAAACCGGGTCCACGTGCGCGTGCTGCCGCCGCCGCGCGGGTTGATCTACGGCCGCGACGGCGTGCTGCTGGCCGACAACGTGCCGGCCTTTCGCCTGGACGTGGTTCCGGAACGGGTCGAGAACATGGCCGCCATGCTCGAGCGGCTGGGGCATATCGTGCCGCTGGACAAGGACGAACTGGCCGATTTCCATCGCCAGCTCAAGCAGCACCGGCCGTTCCAGAAGGTGCCGTTGAAAATGCAGCTCACCGAGGACGAGATCGATCGTTTCGAGGTCAACCGCTGGCAGTTCCCGGGCGTGGACGTGGTGCCGTACCTGAAAAGGCACTACCCGCTGGGGCCGGCGTTTGCCCATGTGGTGGGCTACGTGGGGCGCATGAGCGAAAAGGATCTCGAGCGGGTCGACCCGAAGCGCTACAAGGGCACGACCTACATCGGCAAGAGCGGCATCGAGCGCTACTACGAAAATCCGCTGCACGGCGAGCCGGGCTACGAGGTGGATGAAGTCAATGCCGACCAGCGGGTGGTGCGCGTGCTGAGCGTACATCCGCCCACGCCCGGCAAGAGCCTGTACCTGACCCTGGACACGCGCTTGCAGAAGGCGGCCGAAAAGGCGCTCGACGGGCGTGCGGGCGCGGTGGTGGCCATCGACCCGCGCAACGGGCAGGTGCTGGCCATGGTCAGCGAACCCAGCTTCGATCCCAACCTGTTCGTCAACGGCATCAGCCAGAGCGACTACTCGGCGCTGCTCGAAGATCCGCACAAGCCGCTGCTGCATCGGGCCCTGCGTGGCGGGTATCCTCCCGGTTCCACGATCAAGCCGTTCCTGGGGCTGGGGGGCCTGGAGCTGGGTTTCCGCACGCCCGAGGACACCGTGATGTCCACGGGGGTGTTCCACATTCCCGGCTATTCGCGCGGTTTCCGCGACGACCAGCGCTGGGGAGCGGGCCGTGTCGACCTGGTGCAGGCCATCGCCAAGTCCGTCAACACGTACTTCTACAAGCTGGCCTACGACATGGGCATCGACACGTTCAGCCGATGGATGAGCCGGTTCGGTTTCGGCAAGCCCACGGGCATCGACCTCGATGGCGAGGGTTCCGGGATCCTGCCTTCGCGCCAGTGGAAACAGGCCAACCGCGCCCAGCCCTGGTATCCGGGCGAGACCGTCATTGCCGGCATCGGCCAGGGTTACTGGGTGGTGACGCCGCTGCAGTTGGCGCATGCGGTGGCGATCATGGCCGATCGCGGCGTGCCGCATCGGCCACACCTGCTGCTGGCCACGCAGCAGGGGGTGGATGCGCCGGAACGGGTGCGGCCGCCGGTGAAGCCGGGCAAGGACGTGGTGAAAAATCTCGCCGACTGGAAAGTCGTGCGCAAGGGCATGCTGCAGGTGGTCTACGGTGGCCTCGGCAGCACGGCGCGCGGACTGGGCGACGGCTTTCCCTACCTGATTGCCGGCAAGACCGGCACCGCCGAGCGGTATTCGCGCAATACCAAGGCCTACCGCGGACGACGCAGCCTCAGCGAACTGGCCAAGCTGCATCGCGCGCTGTTCATCTGCTTCACCCCGGCCAAGTCGCCGCGGATCGCGGTGGCCGTGGTGGTCGAGCACGGCGCCTGGGGCGGAAGCACGGCGGCGCCGATCGCCCGTGCGGTACTCGACGCCTGGCTCAAGGAACATGGCCCGCCGGCCGCGGCCGCCAGCACGGCACAAGAGGTGGCGCCATGAGTGCCGTGCAGGTGCTTGGCGTGCGCACCCGGCGCCTGCTCCGGCGCATGTGGAGCCGGCCGCGCATGGATGTGCCCCTGACCGTGGCCCTGGTGCTGCTCATGCTGGTGGGGCTGGCGACGCTGTACAGCGCCGGCAACGAGGACGTGTCGCTGGTGGGCGGGCAGGCGGCGCGCTTCGTCCTCGGCATGGTCCTGATGCTGGCGGTATCGCACATCTCGCCGGCCACGCTGCGCGCATGGACGCCGTGGCTGTATGCCTTCAGCACGGCCTTGCTGGTGGTGGTGGCGATCATCGGCGAGGGCCAGGGGGCTACGCGCTGGCTGGACCTGGGCGTGGTGCGGTTCCAGCCCTCGGAGCTGCTGAAGCTGACCATGCCGATGATGGTGGCCTGGTACCTGCATCCGCGCCAGTTGCCGCCCTCGTGGCGGGACATCCTCACGGTCGGCGTGCTGATCGCCGTTCCATCCGTGCTGATCGCCGACCAGCCGGACCTGGGCACGGCCATCCTGGTAGCCACGGCCGGCGCCTTCGGCCTGTTCCTGGCCGGCATCCGCTGGTGGCGCATTGCCGCCCTGTGCGGGGTGGTGGTGGCGGCGATGCCGGTGGGCTGGCATTTTCTGCACGGCTACCAGCGCGAGCGCATCCTGACCTTCCTCAACCCGCAGTCCGATCCGCTGGGGGCCGGCTGGCACATCATCCAGTCCAAGATCGCCGTCGGCTCGGGAGGCTTGCTCGGCAAGGGTTTTCATCAGGGTACCCAGTCGCGCCTGCAGTTCCTGCCCGAGCACACCACCGATTTCATCTTTGCCGTGTTCGGCGAGGAGTTCGGCCTGGTCGGCGCGGTCCTGCTGATCGCGTTGTACGCCTTCATCATCGGTCGCTGCCTGTGGATCGCCATGCAGGCGCGCGACACCTATTCGCGCCTGCTGGCCGGCGCCATCGCGATGAGCTTCTTCGTCTACGTGATGGTCAACGGCGGCATGATCACGGGTCTCCTGCCGGTGGTGGGCGTGCCCCTGCCGCTGGTCAGTTACGGTGGCACTTCGGCCGTGTCGCTGCTGGTCGGGTTCGGGGTACTGATGTCCATCCACGTGCATCGCAAGATGTTGTGACGGGGAAGCCGGCTCTCGTGGATTGCCGGTGCGACAAGGGCATGCTACGGGCCTCACCCCTGTTATTTGTGACACAGTCCACCTAAGCTTGGTCCAAACTTGATCAGCAGATTGTCGAACGCCCTCGTCCCACACCGTGAAGTTGCCGATGTTCCGATCCGTCCGCGTGTTGCTGCTGCCGCTGTTGCTGTGCCTGGCGGGATGCGCCGCGTTGCATGCCGAAACCCATCCCGGCGAGGCCGCCCTGGTACGCGAGGTGGCGGCGGCCACCGGCAAGAGCCCGGCCCACCTGCGCGCGTTGTTGAACGGGGCAAGCAAGCAGCAGAGCATCATCGATGCGATGAACCGTCCGGCCGAGTCCAAGCCCTGGCCGGCCTATCGCAGGATCTTCATGACGCCGGCGCGCATCGACGACGGCGTTGCCTTCTATCGCGCGCATCGGGCCCTGCTGGACCGGATCGGTGCCGAATACGGCGTGCCGGCGTCGTATCTGGTCGCGATCCTGGGCGTGGAAACCAACTACGGCCGCGTGACCGGCAGCTACAAGGTGCTCGACGCGCTGGTGACGCTGGCGTTCTATTACCCGCCACGCGCGGAGTTCTTCCGCAAGGAATTGAAGACCCTGCTGGAGCTCCCGGCCGACAAGCTGGCCGGACCGCTGGACGCCCTGCAAGGCTCCTACGCGGGAGCCCAGGGCTGGGGCCAGTTCATGCCTTCGAGCATCAAGGCCTACGCGGTCGATGCCGACCATGACGGGCGCATCGACCTGATGGATTCGCTGCCCGACATTCTTGCCAGCGTGGCCAATTATTTTCACGC
Source organism: uncultured Rhodanobacteraceae bacterium (assembly GCA_964567365.1). Lineage (GTDB taxonomy): Bacteria > Pseudomonadota > Gammaproteobacteria > Xanthomonadales > Rhodanobacteraceae > Oleiagrimonas. Next base: position 5,560 of record CAZMMO010000129.1, read on the forward strand.
CCACGGCTGGCAACCGGGCGGTCCGGTGGCGGTGCGGGCCCGGGCGGACAGCCGCGCGCGGCCGGTCAAGGTCGAACACAGCAAGACGCTGTATCCGGTCGAGCAGTTCGAGGCCTGGGGCTATGCGCCCCTGGTCGCGGTCAATCCCGGCCAGCCCTCGACCCTGCTGCGCCTGGACGGGGAAGACGGGACGCTGGACTGGCTGACGTTCCACAATTTCTACGTCATCACGCGCTACAACCGCAGCCCGATGTACGCCATGGTGGTGCACCAGCTGGCCGGGGCGATCGCCGAGGGCGTCCGGCGTGATGCCATGGCGCAGGCGTCGCGATGAAGGCAATGTGCCGTCTCGTACTGGCCCTGGGGGGCGTGATTCTCCTGTCGGCCTGCGCCTCGCACGCGGTGCGGCCCGGCGCCGGCGGCGGCAGTTCGGCGACGGCCGCGCCAGGTGACAATCCGGCGGTGCAGGACAACATCCATCTGAGCCAGGACGAGCGTTACCGGCGCAAGCACGACGGTGGCCCCGGCCGGCCGCGCGTGGACATCAGCAAATTGCCCGAGCCCGTGCCCAGGGCCGAGCCGCGTTCACGCTACGGCAACAAGTCGCCCTATACCGTCAACGGGAAGACCTACCACGTGCTGGCCACGGCCCGCGGCTATGACCAGCGCGGCCTTGCTTCCTGGTACGGCAACAAGTTCGACGGTTACCTGACTTCCAGCATGGAACGCTACGACATGTACAAGTTCACCGCGGCCAGCAAGGTGCTGC
>CAZMMO010000130.1:0-6281 GCA_964567365.1 uncultured Rhodanobacteraceae bacterium
TCCGTGGCATGCGCGAACAGCCACGCCCGGTCCACGCCGAGGACATGCATCAGCAGCCATTCGGCTTCGATGCGCCGGCCGAGCCGGGCCGCGGCATCGGCCAGCTCGGCGCGCAGCGTGGGTTGGTCCGCCATGCGGAATCTCGCGCGGTTGCACAGGAACGGATCATTTTACCCAGATGGCGCAGGGATGGCGGGCGGAGCCCGCCGTCCCCACACGGCACAAGCGCCACGACTACGGCATGATCGCCTGCGGATCCTGCGCCTTCTTCAGCGCCGCGCACAGCAGCGTGGCTTCGTTGGTCTGCGCCAGGCCGCGGTCCGCACCCGGCAGATCCTTCAGACGCGGCTTGAAGAACGCGCTGTTGCGCTCGGCCTCGGCCACGGAGCAGCCGCCGCCCATGCGCGGCAGGTAGCCGGTGCCGAAGGTGCCGGTGCGTGCCACCACCTGGTCGTAGTGCTTGACGAACCAGTTCCAGCTGGCGGTACGCGCCTCGGGGGTATCACGGTCGACATAGATCAGCCGCATCTCGCCAACCTTGACGCTCTTGCCCAGGGCGAAATCGCGTACCCGCTCGGCCTGCGCACCCGTGGCGCGACGCAATGCGCCGAGCATGGCGTTGCGGTAGGACGGGTTGGTCACATGGCCAAGCTGATGCATCAACGCGGTGACGACCGGCTCGCCGTGTGCCTGCACCTCGGCCGCCAGCGCCGTGCCCAGCAGGTCGGGATCGGCCGCGGCCCAGTCCAGGCTGCCGTCGGACTTTGCCCGCAGTACGCCATCTCCCTGCTTGAGCAGAGCCGCGCGCACCTGCGGCAGCTTGACGCGCAGGCCGAGCAGGCCGGCCAGTTCCACGCGCATGTTGACGGCGTCGTCCGACTCACCCTGGCGCCGGTGGTAACCCAGCCGCTCCAGGCGCGGCAGGTAGGCGGCCTTGACGAGGGCGGAAAGCCGGGCCTTCTGCGCTTTGGTCTGCGCTTCGTGCCGCCAGATCCAGTCGAAGGTGCGCAACGGCGCCAGGGCCACGTCCACTGTCTTGGCCGAAGCCAGTTCGGGCACGATAGCCAGCGCCTGGTGAGCATCGATCTCGCCGCGATGGAAGGCGGCGTCGACGGCATCGGCGTAGGCCAGCTTCTCGGCGTCGTTCAACTGGCCGATGTGGGCGTTGAGCTTGTCCATGTCCGCCTTGGCCATGCTGAAGCGGTAGTAGCCGTTGCCGCCGGCATTGGGCATGTACCACGCCGGGCACTGGCCGCCGGCCAGCGGCATGCTTCCGGTTTTCGTGTCCAGCAGGATGGAGGTGACACCGGCCGGATCACGCACCGCCACCGGGATGCCCCAGGTGCGGTCGGGATCGCCCTTGGAGCCCAGCGGCAGATAGCGGCGCTGGGTCAGGTGCAGCACCGGATGGGCGCCGCTGCAGTCGAGCCGGGTGGTGACTTCGGGCACGCCGGTCTGGTCGAGGAAGCTGCGGAAGGCCTTCTTGAAACGTTCGCCCTTGCCGGCGGCAGTGGCGATGGAGTCGATCAGGTCCTGGGTATCCGCGTTGCCGAACTTGTACTTGTGGATGTACGCGCGCATGCCCTTGCGGAAGGTCTTCTTGCCCAGGTAGTTCTCGAACATGCCGATGACGGCGGCGCCCTTCTGGTAGGTGATGCCGTCGAAGGCGGTCTGGATGTCGCCGTTGCCGGTGATGGGCTGGCGGATCATGCGCGAACTGACCAGGCTGTCCATGCGCATGGCGCTCTCGGCGCCTTCCACGCGGTCGAGGTCGGCACGGTATTCGGGATGCAGCTTCGCGGTGACCTTCTGCTCCATCCAGGTGGCGAACGCCTCGTTGAGCCAGATGTCGTTCCACCAGTCCAGGGTGACGGTGTCGCCGGTCCACTGGTGGGCCAGCTCGTGCGCGGTGTCCTCGAAACCGATGCGGTAATAGCGCTTGGAGGTGTCGGGCTTGAGCAGCAACAGGTAATCGCGGAAGGTGATGAAGCCCGCGTTTTCCATGGCGCCGGCGGAAAAGTCCGGCACCGCCGCCAAGTCCAGCTTGCCGAACGGATACCCGAACGCATAGTAGTCTTCGATCGTGCGCACAATGGCGGGGGTCTGGCCGAGGATGTAGTGCATGTACTTGGCCTTGCCCTTGGGCGCAACGCCGCGCAGCGGCACCGGCTCGCTGCGATACTTGTCGGGCTTGATGGCCAGTCCCTGCGCCACGCTCCAGGGACCGACCGCGTACGCCACCAGGTAGGTCGGCAGCGGCTTGGTCCGGGCGAAGGTCAGGGTCTTCCAGCCATTGCCGTCCTCGACCTTCTTCACCAGGCGGGTGTTGGCGAAACCCTTGTCGGCGTCGGGAATGGTCAGGGTGATGTCATAGGGCGTCTTGAAGCCCGGTTCGTCGAAACTGGGAAAGGCGTAACGCGCGCTGATCGGCTCCATCTGCGTCATCACGTACGGATTGCCGCCATCGACCACCTTGTACAGGCCCTGCAACTGCTGGTTGAACGGCGCCTTGAAGTGGAACGTCAGCTTGATCTGCTGCGGCGCAAGAGTGCGCCCGAAATCGACGCGCACCACGCCGGCATGCGGCGCGGCATCGACGTAATCGGCCGCGTATACCTTCCCGGAAGCATCCGTGACGGTAACCCGGGAGACCTTGAGCTCCTTGCCATGCAGCCAGACATGATCGGACGCCTTTTTCAGGTCGACACGAATGATGGTCGTGCCGGAAAACCCGGACTGTGCCGGGTCGATGTGAAAGTCGAGCGTATAGGCCTCAGGCACGGCCCAGCCCGGCAAGCGTTCCAGCGGCGGCTTGCCGGTCGCGGCGGCAAGGGTCACCCCGCAACACAGGGCCAGGGTGGTGAAAACCAGCGGACGGACAAAACGATACATGGGAACTTCCTGGAACAGACCAACACGCCGGACACGCTACCCCCGGGTCGGACGGGTGTCACGTGCCGGAAGACACGCGCCGCGACGACTTGCAAATCACATCATCGATGACAATGATGACTATCAGCAGACGAATAGTTCTTGCCTATGCTTGGAGCCATGCCATGAACCTGCGCGACCTGCACTACCTGGTGGCCCTGGCCGAACACCGCCACTTCGGCCACGCCGCCGAAGCCTGCTTCGTCAGCCAGCCCACCCTGTCCACCCAGATCCGCAAGCTGGAGGACGAACTGGGCGTCACGCTGATCGAGCGCACGCCGCGCCAGGCCCTGCTGACCGAGGTGGGCCGCGACATCGCCAACCGCGCGCGCACCGTGCTCGATGAAGTCGAGCAGATCCGCAGCGTGGCCCGGCGCACCAGCGACCCGGAATCGGGCACGCTGCGCATGGGCATCTTCCCCACCCTCGGCCCATACCTGCTGCCCCACGTGGTGCCGCGCATACACGAACGCTTTCCGCGTCTGGAACTGCTGCTGGTGGAGGAAAAGACCGAGGAGGTGCTCAACCGCCTGGGCGAAGGCAAGCTCGATGCCGCCATCGTCGCCCTGCCTGTCCACGACACCCACCTGCACGCCGAATTCCTGTTCGAGGAGCCGTTCCTGCTGGCCGTGCCCCAGGGCCACCCCCTGGGCAGGAAACGTTCGCTGCGGCTGGCCGACCTGGCCCACCAGAACCTGCTGTTGCTCGAGGACGGGCATTGCCTGCGCGACCAGGCGCTGGAGGTATGCCACCTGGCCGGTGCGGGCGAGAAAAGGGGGTTCCGCGCCACCAGCCTGGAAACCCTGCGGCAAATGGTGGCCGCCGAAGTCGGCATCACCCTGTTGCCCACCCTGGCGGTCAAACCCCCGGTAGTCCAGGCTCCCAATGTGCACCTGGTGGAATTCCGCGGGCATCCGCCGCACCGGCGCATCGCCATGCTGTGGCGCAAGAGTTCGGCCATGGCCGACTTCCTGCAGCAACTGGCCAAGGTGTTCAAGGCGCTGCCGCCGGAACTGCTCGATGCACACAGTGCGGCATCACCACCGGCAAGAACCCGGCCGCAAACCCACGCGGCCACCCGTTCGCACGCAACGGCCTCTTGAATACGAAACGGCTCCGCGGAACCGCGGAGCCGTTCGTTGCACCGAAACCGGAAAACCGGATCGTCAGGAATGTTCGACGCTCGGATGGTAGCGCTTGACGCGGTGCAAGGTGTTGCGATCGGTATGGTGCATTTCCTTGCCCCCCTGCGCGGCGAGCTTCAGGACGATGTCGGAGGTATGGGTGAACGTGCCATCGTCATTGAACGTGAAGATGTGCTCGTAGCTCTTCAGCTCGGCGCGCTGGAGCAGGTACTTGTTCTGCAGGATGCCGTAGGCGGAATCTCCCGGCGTGGCCTTGAAGTGCAGTTCCCGGTCGCGCGCCTTGGCGTCGCTGCCGGCAAGAATGGCGATCCCGCGGCCGAACACCACGCACTGCATGACCTGGCCATTGACCTTGTCCCACAGCAAATAGCCGGATTCGTCGTGGAACGGGTCCATGGCTTCCTCGCCATGACGCCAGTTGGTCATCTTGTAGGCCAGTCCCTGCAATTCCTGCTGGCCGTTTTCCTGAATCGGAATGGGCTTGAACCAGGCAGCTTCGAAACTCGACGTCTCGACGGTTTCATCATCCTTGTTGTGATAGGAGAGGTCGACCCCTTCATTTCCTTCCCACTCGCCAACCAGCGGGGTCAATGGACCCAGTTTCTGGGGACCCAGTATTTCATTGGCCATGATCACCCTCCGTTCAATGTGATTGAACCGTGAAACTAGCACGGCGTTCATCCAACGGCCAATTGATTGGTTAGATAAAAATGATAGCCTGTGACTATCGTCAGGAATCCCTTCCACGCGCTTCCCGGGCCGTATCGGCGCCGCGCGGAAACGGCCGGCGAGAACCGGCCGCGGCACCCGAAAAGCCGCCGGTCACGCCGGCCTCAGTAGCGGACCAGCGACTCGAGCGGTGCGCCATCGTGCCAGCGCGAGCGGCCATCGAGAAACGACAGCTCCAGCACCACGGCCGCACCGGCCACGACCGCACCCAGGCGTTCGACCAGCTCGCGCGACGCCGCCAGGGTGCCCCCGGACGCCAGGACGTCGTCGACGATCAGCACCCGCTGCCCGGGCGCGAGCGCATCGCGATGCACCTCGAGCCGGGCCTGACCGTATTCCAGCGCATAATCCACACCTTCGGTGGCGGCGGGCAGCTTGCCGGCCTTGCGCAGCGGCACGAACCCGACACCCAGCATCGGCGCCAGCGCCGCACCGAAAATGAATCCGCGCGATTCGATCCCGCACACGGCCTCGATGCCACGACCATGCCAGGGCGCTGCCAGGTCGTCGAGGCAGGAGGTGAACCCCCCGGCGTCGGCCAGCAATGGCGTCACATCCTTGAACAGGACGCCAGGCGCGGGGAAATCGGGCACATCTCGAATCAGGGAAGCCCATGCGGACATCGGTATTCCTTGTTGGTCAGGAAAGTTCTGATTGAATCATCCACGGCACCCCAACTCCATTGTTGTAGGAGCGCACCCGGGCGCGACGGCATCAGCGTTCCATGAGCCTCACGCCGGTCGCGCCCGGGTGCGCTCCTACACCGCAAGGTCCAGTCTTTGGATTCCCATTCGATGCAACCAGAGGTTCCTTGAGGGTTTGATCAGGGCGTGACGGGTACGAAACCCGGGTCTGAGGCGTCTGTGTCATCGTCCGCGGCGGACCGTGCGCGCGCATCGGCCAGCATCGAGGCCGCCGCGCGCACCAACGGCTCGGCCGCCGGCACGCAACTGTCGGGCACCGCCACGGAAATCAGGCCGCGGGCCGGCAGCTGGCCAACGCCGCCGGTCAGGTATTCGCCGGCAATGAATGCCGGAATGCCTTCGCTTTCCAACCGGTCCTTGACCAGATGGGCATCGATCAGCGTATGCGCGTGATAGACCGTGTGCATGCTTCCAAGCTAGCCGCGCGGTCGCGCCAAAGCAAGCGCCGGCATGAGGTAAACTGCGCTGTTCCACACTTCCGGCCGCAAGCGGCATCCATGGCGAACGACACCCCTCCCGTACACAACTTCATCCGCCAGATCGTCATGGACGACCTGGCCTCGGGCAAGCACACGCATATCCAGACGCGCTTCCCGCCCGAGCCCAACGGCCACCTCCACCTGGGTCATGCCAAGGCGATCTGCCTGGACTTCGGCATCGCCGCCGAATTCGGGGGTCGCTGCAACCTGCGCCTGGACGACACCAACCCGGGCAAGGAGAACCCGGCCTTCGCCCGCGCCATCGAGGACGAAGTGCGCTGGCTGGGCTTCGA
>CAZMMO010000131.1:0-3607 GCA_964567365.1 uncultured Rhodanobacteraceae bacterium
AGGAGCGCCCCTGGGCGCGACCGGCATAACGCTCCATGGAAAGCTGAGGCCGTCGCGCCCGGGTGCGCACCTACAAAGGGCGGGTGGTGGGGCGGAAAATTTTCCGTCTGCATGGTTTTCAGATTGTGTAGGAGCGCACCTGGGCGCGACCGGCGTAAAGCTCCATGGAAGGCTGATGCCATCGCGCCCGGGTGCGCTCCTACATTATGCTTGGCGCCGTCGTGTTTCCGGTTCCTGGCGTGAAACCATCCGCCCCCCTGTCCCGTGCCCGCCCGTTGTGGCTGGGCAGCGCCCGCCGCGAGCTGCTCTGGTTCGGCATTTTTGCGCTGCTGCTGCTGGGCCTCGGCATGGGGTTGCGCGACCCCTGGCCTTCGGACGAGCCGCGCTTCGCCCTGGTCGCGCACTGGATGGTGCAGCATGGCCAGTGGCTGTTTCCGCATCGCGGCCAGGAGCTGTATTCGGACAAGCCGCCGGTGTTTTTCTGGCTGCAGGCGGCCAGCTACCTGCTCACGCGCAGTTGGCGCGTGGCCTTCCTGCTGCCGTCGCTGTTGTCGGGCCTGCTGACGCTGGGCCTGGTGTACGACCTGGCGCGACGCCTGTGGAGCCATCGTGCGGGGCTGCTGGCGGCGCTCGGCCTGCTGGTGACGATCCAGTTCACCTACCAGTTCCGCAACGCGCAGATCGACCCGACGGTGACGTTTTTCATGACGCTGGCCAATTACGGCCTGCTGCGCCATCTGCTGCTGGGTCCGGACAGGCGCTGGTTCGCGGTCGGCTGTTTTTTTGCCGGCGTCGGCGTGATCACCAAGGGCGTCGGTTTCTTGTGCCTGCTGCTGTTCGTGCCGTACGCGCTGGCCCGGACGCGCAACTGGCGCCACGTGACGCCCGCGCACGGCGGTTGGGGCGGGCCGTTGGCGGGGTTCGGGTTGTTCCTGCTGCCGATCCTGGGCTGGCTGGTGCCGATGCTGGCGGTGGCGCATTTCGACGGCGGCCCGCACTACGCGGCCTATGTGCGGGACATCCTGTTCGGGCAGACGCTGCATCGCTATGCCGCCTTCCGCGGGCACAGCCAGCCGCCGTGGTATTTCGTCAGCATCGTCTGTACGGAGTGGCTGCCGCTGGCGCTGGCCCTGCCGTGGGCGATTCCGGCGTGGTGGCGGCATCTGCGGCGGCGGCATGACGCGCGGTTTCTGCTGCCGCTGGGCTGGATTGTGCTGGTGCTGGTTTTCTTTTCCTTGAGTGCGGGCAAGCGCGATGTCTACATCCTGCCGGCGCTGCCGATGTTCGCGCTGGCGCTGGCGCCGTTGCTGCCGGGGCTGCTGCGCAGGCGCGGACCGCGCATCCTGGTGCTGCTGCTCACGTTGGCGGCGGCGCTGACGCTGGCGTTGGCCGCGGCGCTGGCCGTGGTGCGCCATCCGGGCTGGGCCACGCATCTGCGCGGCGAGCTCGACCCGCGGCTGTGGTACATGCTGCTTGCGATCGGGGTGCTCGGTCTGGTCGCGGTCGCCGCGACACGCGTCAAACGCGCGGCGCTGGGTTGGGTGCTGTTCGCCTGTGCCCTCTGGCCGCTGTATGGATTGTGGGGCTATCCGCTGATGAACGGCGACCGCTCCTCGCTTACCGTGATGCGTGCCGCGCGCGTGCGGGCCGGTCCGGGCGTGACCATCGGGCTGGTGGCGTGGAAGGAGCAGAACCTGTTGATGGCGCGCGGGCCGGTGACCGAATTCGGCTTCCTGCAGCCGTGGGATACCCAATATGCCGCCGCCGTGCGCTGGCTGCGCGCCGATCCCGCCCACCGCCGCGTCTTCATCCGTCAGGCGGCCATGGGCGGGTGCATCCGGCGCGACCGGGCCATCGACCTGGGACATGCCAATGAATATGAATGGTGGCTGTTCGGGCTGGATGCCGTGAAACCGGGTTGCCGGCCCGTGCAGCGGGGCGCCGACGGGCAGGGTTGATCGGCGTCTCAGGGGAAGCGGATCGCCCCGTGACCGGGTTCGCGGTTTCCGGGAGACGGGCGCCACGCCGGCGGTTCGGCCCGAAACGTGAATGCATCCGTGCCATACTGTTCAGGCGTCGTGCAGCCTCCGGAACGAGGGCTGTACGGCCTGCCGGGTGAACCGTGCCTGTAGCGCGGCACGCCAGATGCCGATGGTCTTGTGAGTGTTCAAACGTCCTCCGGCATAATTCGGGATATCGCCAGTGGGAAGTTTTATTCATATGGAATCCCATGCATCCGGGTATCTGGTACATGCCCGGGACAGTTTTTCTCCCGCCACCGATACCCCTGTGTCCGTTCCGGGCACGCCATCCTCATCCACCGGCCCGGGTTCCGACCCGGCGGCAGACACCGGGCCGACCGCCATGCGGCGCCTGTGGCGGCAGGTGCCCGTCGTGCTTCTGGCCCTGCTGCCGTTGTCGCTGGCCGTGCATGGCCGGGCCAAGGTGGTGGCGCCGGCGGTCCTGTTCTTTTTCGGCCTGTGGGTGCTGGCCCGCCGCGGCGAGGTGAGGGCCTGTTGCCGCCGGGCCTGGCCGGTGATGGCGACGGCCGGGCTGGTGGTGGTGTTCGCCATCGCCAGTTGCATCGGCCACGGGTTGGGCTGGTCGGCGCTCGACGGCGCCGGCCATGTGCTGATGTACCTGGTGATCGCGGCCGTGTTTGCCACGGGCCTGGACATGCGCGTGGTGCGGGTCGGTTTCAGCCTGACCGCGGTGGCCTTCGGCATCGTGTGCATCGTGCAACACTTCGGCCTGGACATCAGCCGGGCCTACAGCCTGGACGGCGGTACCTCCACGGCCATCGAGTTCGCTACCGTGATGCTGGGGCTGGCCTTGCTGGCGCTGGTGCAGTTGCTGCGCGCGCGGCGCGGCCCGGTCGAGACCTTCGTGCACGGCGCCGGCGTGGCGCTGGGCATGTACGGGGCGCTGCTGACCCAGAGTCGCGGTCCCCTGCTGGCCCTGGTGCCGGTGCTGCTCGGCTTGCTGGTCCTGTACGCCCGGACCAGCGGGCGCTGGTGGCGGGGATTGGGCCTGCTGGCGGTGTTCGTGATCGGCGGCCTGTGCGCCACGGCCAGCGTCCGCGGCGGCGTGATGGAGCGCTTCACCGCCATCGGCCAGCAGATCGACGTGGCGCGTGCCGGCGAGGTGGACGGTTCGCTCAGCGCCCGCATGGAAATGTGGCGCACGGCGACGCGTGCGCTCGTCGACCATCCCTGGGCCGGGCTCGGCGCGGACGGGTTCCAGGATTTCATGCGCGCCGAGGTGGCCGCCGGACGCACAGACCCGGCCGTGGCGCGCTACAACAATCCGCACAACATGTATCTGGGCGCCGCCGCCGACGGTGGCGTCCCCGGCTTGCTGGTGCTGCTGTTGATGTTCGCCGTGCCCATCGTCTTTTTTGCCCGTCATCTGGGCGCTGCCGACGAGGGACTGGCGACCTCGGCCTGGTCCGGCCTGGCCGTTTGCGTGCTGTATGCGCTGTGCGCGGTCACCGACAGCGTGTTCTACCGCGTGATGACCGAGTCGTTCTATTACCTGCTGGTGCTGGGCCTGGCCGCGCACATCGGCTGGAAGCTGCGCACGGCAGCGGCTGCGAGAGGGCTGCGGG
>CAZMMO010000131.1:3707-5912 GCA_964567365.1 uncultured Rhodanobacteraceae bacterium
GCCGCGCACATCGGCTGGAAGCTGCGCACGGCAGCGGCTGCGAGAGGGCTGCGGGCCGGTTCGTGAATTTCGAGACCCCGGTGTAGGAGCGCACCTGGGCGCGACGGCATTAGTGTTCAATGAGCCTCACGCCTGTCGCGCCCGGGTGCGCTCCTACACACACGCGAAGCGTGCAGTCGTGTCGAGGGGTGGTGGTTCGAGGTTTTCTTCAGGATGGCAGGGTGCCTGTGTAGACTTGTGCGCACGCACCCGTGAACACGCCATGCCGACGACCCTTCCCCTGACCCTTGCCGTCATCACCTACAACGAGGCCGAAGTGATCGCGCGTTGCCTGGACAGCGTGCCGTTCGCGGCCGAGAAGCTGGTGGTGGACTCGGGCAGCGACGACGACACCGTGGCCGTGGCCGCGCGCCACGGCGCGCGCGTGGTGCACCAGGACTGGCTGGGTTTCGGCGCCCAGCGCAACTTTGCCAGCACGCAGTGCGCGCACGACTGGATCCTGATGCTGGACGCCGACGAATGGCTCTCGCCCGAACTGGCGGCGGAACTGGTCCGCCGCCTGCCGCAACTGATGGCCGGCGACGTGCCTGCCGTGCAACTGCGCCGGCGCACCATCTACATGGGCCGGCCGATGCGCTTCTACCGCCCCAGCGTGGGCGAGAAACTGGCGCGCCTGTATCACCGCGGACGCGCGCGCTGGAGCGATGCACGCGTGCACGAGTCGCTGCGCTTCGAAGGCCGTGCGCCGCTGCTGCGCGCGCCCTTCGAGCATGCCAACAATCCGACCCTGGTGCACAAGCAGCTGAAGGTGCTGCGCTACGCGGAACTGAAATGCCGCGACTGGCACGCGCGCGGCAAGCCGGTGCGCATGTGGCAGGCGCCGTTCGTCTACCTGCTGGCCTTTTTCAAGGACTACGTGCTGCGCCTGGCTTGCCTGGACGGCTGGCGAGGCTTCATCATCGCCCAGAGCGCCGCCAGCTACGCCCTGTACAAGCGCATGCGCTACTACGAGATGCACGTCCATCCCGATTCCATCGCCCGCGCCGGCAGCGCGCTCACCTCCCACCACATCGACCGTTGACCATGGCCAAGCATTACCTCCTGTACGGATCGGAACGTTATGCGCTGGCCATCCTGCGTCCGCTGCAGCAAGCCATCCGCGCGCGCGGCGACGAGGCCGCGTGGTTCTTCGACGGTCCGGGCGCGGCGGACCTGGCCGCGGGCGAGCGCCTGCTGGATGTCGAGGGTGTGCGGGCCTGGAATCCGATCGCCGTGATCACGCCCAGCAATGCCGTGCCGCATTTCTTTCCCGGCGTGAAGGTGGAGACCTTCCACGGTTTCGACGCCGGCAAGCCGCGCCATATCTACATTCGCGGTTTCTTCGACCTGTACTGCACCACCGGCCCGCGCGACACCGCGCAATTCCAGGCCCTGGCCGACAAGCTGGGCCATTTTTCGGTGGTCCAGACCGGCTGGCCCAAGCTGGACCCGTTCCTGGATACGCTCGACGGCTCGCCCGAACCGGTGCGCGAGCCGCCGGTGATCCTGTTCCATTCCACGTTCTCGCCCTCGTGGAGCGCCGCCGATACCTTGTACGAGGAAGTCCGGCGCCTGTCGCGCGACGGGCGCTGGCGCTGGATCGTCACCTTTCATCCGAAGATGAACGCCGATACCGTGACGCGCTTCAAGGCGCTGCAGAACGAGTACCTGCGTTTTGCCGACAACGACAACATCCTGGAGCTGTTCGGCCAGGTGGACATGATGTGTTCGGACACGTCCTCGGCGCTCAACGAGTTCCTGCTGACCGGCAAGCCGGTGGTCACCTTCAACAACCGGCGCCCGGGCCCGCAGTTGATCGACATCCACGATCCGGCCGATTTCGAGCCGGCCATCGAGCGCGCGCTGCGGCGGCCACCCGAATTGATGCAGGCCATCCGCGAGTACGGCCAGGCCATTCATCCGTACCATGACGGCGGTTCCAGCGAGCGCATCCTGCAGGCCATCGACCGCTTCATCGCCGCCGGTGCCCGCAACCGCAAACCCAAGCCGGCCAACTGGTGGCGCAAGTACAAGATCCGCAAGCGCATCGGCTACTGGAAACGGTGAGCGGGCCCCCACCCCCAATCAATGTAGGAGCGCACCCGGGCGCGACAGCCTTGGCCCACGAAACAGCCCTGGGGCCGTCGCGCCCGGGGGCGCTGCTAC
>CAZMMO010000131.1:5922-6254 GCA_964567365.1 uncultured Rhodanobacteraceae bacterium
CCGGGGCCCCGCGCCCCCCCCCCACAACAGTCCTGGGGGGCGGCGGCGCGGGGGTGCGCTCCTACGGTGGGTTTCGCCGACCGGTCCGCAAGGGAGGGAATCTGGCCGGGACAAGATGGGACCTCATCCAGCGGTTAGACTCTGTCCATTCGCCACGACACTGCCTTCATGACCACACGTTCCGACCGCACCGCCGAATTCCTGCGCGCCCTGTGGCCGTGGTTGCCGTTGTGGCTGCTGGTGGCCCTGATCGCCATGTTCTCGCATGGGCCGATGCCGCTGTATTCCACCCGCACCCTGGCCGTGGCCTGGGACATGTGGAGTCACGGCCA
>CAZMMO010000132.1:0-6233 GCA_964567365.1 uncultured Rhodanobacteraceae bacterium
CCGGAAAACAGCTCGCCCTCGAAACCGACCGTGCCGGCCTCCAGCGCGGTCTGCTCGGTGGCGGACAATTGCGGCGTCACCTCGGCGAATTTCTTCAGGAACGGTGCACTCAGCCAGCGTCGCCGCAGCGGATCGAGATTGAGCGGCACGGCGATGAGGGCAAACACCACCAGGGTGACGACCCAGGCCACCGGCACGCGGCACAGCAGGCCGACCACCACGATCGCCAGCGCCGTGGCCAGGCTCCAGGGCCGCAGCCCCACGCGCCACCAGGCGCAGGCCAGCGAAACGATGCATGCGGCGACAAAGGGAAGAATGAACATCGCGATTGCCTCTCAACCGGCCACGCCGGCACAGGTGGTAGTAGGGAAAACGGAATCGATGAAACGTTCGATCGCCTGCGTGAACGCGTCGTTGGCGTCGCCGGCCAGCATGTGGGTGGCCCCGGCCACCTCGACATGCCGCGCGTGCGGTACCCGGGCCAGGAAATCGCCGATGGTCCGGCGCGAGACCACGTCGCTGTTCTCGCCCGAAAGCAGCAGGGTCGGGATGGCGACGGCCCGCGCCGCCTGCTCCAGGCGCGCCTGGTACCGCTCGCCCTGCCCGACGATCGGAGCCAGCATGGCCGGGTCCCAATGCCAGCGCAGGCGGCCATCGGCACCCTTGCGCAACAGGGGCTCCAGCTGCGCGCGGCCCTTGCGCCGCGCCCGCTGCGGCAGGTACGCGGCCACCGCCCGGGATGCCTCGTCGAGGTCGCCGAAGCCCTCCGGATGGGCCCGCATGAATGCGAGGATGCGTTGCACTCCGGCACGCTCCCAGCGTGGCGTGATGTCCACCAGCACCAGGGCCGCGAACGGTGCCGGCCGACATTCGCCGGCCACGGCCAGGCCCAGCAGGCCGCCCATCGAAGCGCCCACCAGTACCGGCGGTTCCGGCTGCGCGCGGGCCACCGTCGCCACGTCGTCGAAAAACTGCTGCATGTCGTAGTGGCCGCCAGGGCTGCGCCCGCTCTGGCCATGGCCGCGCAAATCGATGCACAGCGTGCGCCAGCCACGCCGGGACAAGGCCTCGGCCGATGCCGTCCAGGCGCCCCGGGTTTGCCCGAACCCATGCACGAACAACACCGCCGGCGAGCCCTCTGGACAACGGCACGCGCAAGCCAACCGGACGCCGTCCGCCATGACGCAACGGCTTTCCAGACATTCCGGGATGGTGTTTGGACTTACCATACGCTAGAGTATGGTAAGTCCGCCGACACGTGTCAATGCAGCACTAGGGGTACTATCCGTCCATGAACACGCGCAAAACCGACCGTGCCCGCCTGAGTGCCGAGGACTGGGAGAACGCCGCGCTGGAGCTGATTGCCGAGCAGGGCGTCGGCGCGCTGGCGGTCGAGTTGCTGGCGCGTCGGCTGGGCGTGACCAAGGGCAGTTTCTACTGGCACTTCCGCAATCGCGAGGCTCTGCTGAAGGCGGCGCTGGAGCGGTGGGAGCGGCATGACGAAGCCGGCGTGCTGGCCAAGATCGAGCCCATCGCCGACCCCCGCCTGCGATTGCGCACGATGTTCGATTTCGTGGCCTGGGAACCGCCTTCGCACCGCATTTATGCAGCGCTGCTGAAGGCCCTGGATCACCCCGCCGCCCTGGCGTTGATGGCCCGGGTGTCCGAGCGGCGCATGGACTTTCTCGCCACCGCCTACCGCGATGCCGGCATGCCGTCGGCCGAGGCCCAGCATCGCGCGCGCCTGACCTATGCATCCTACGTCGGCTTCATGCTGATCAACACCACCCTGGGCCTGCCCCGCCTGAGCCACGACGAGTTCGACGCCTACGTCAATCACGTTGCCGAGACGCTGGTGCCGTAAGCCATGCTCTCCCGCGAGCCGAGGCGGTTCGTGGTTCGATACGCGAAGGGTGAACAGCGCAATCCGCACATGGCCTGGTGAGGCTCGCGGCGACATCCGAATAAACCCTTTCCGGTCCCGGCGCATCAAAGCTGGCAAGATGGAAGCCACCTGCCTTGCCACCGATGCCCTCATGACCGCTCCGCCCGCCGCGGAAGCCGCCGATGCCGACCTGGTACGCGCCGCGACCGACGGCGACACCGCCGCCTTCGAGGCCTTGTACCGGCGCCACGTCGGGCGCATCCACGGCACCGTGCTGCGGCTGGTCGGCTACGACCACGGCCGCGCCGAGGAACTGGTCCAGGACGCCTTCGTGCGCGCCTGGCAAAAGCTGGAGACCTTCCGCCGCCAAAGCGCCTTCGGCACCTGGATGTACCGGTTGGCCGTCAACACGGCCCTGATGTCCCTGCGTTCGCAGGCCGCCGACCCCGTGCGCATGCTGCCGGACGACCAGCTTCCCGATACCGGCGACGAGCCGTTCTGCCCGGCCGAACGCGACGAACTGGAACACGCCATCGCCACCCTGCCGCCACGCGCGCGTGCCGTGTTCGTGCTGCACGACGTGGAAGGCTGGAAACACCAGGACATCGCCACGGAACTGGACATGGCACCGGGCACCTCCAAGGCCCAACTGCACCGCGCACGCCTGCTGCTGCGCCAGGTGCTCGGAGATCGGACATGAACGAATTCGAATGGCTCAAACAAACCCGCGCACTCGACCGGCCCGTCGAACCGCAGCGCAACCTGTGGCCCGGCATCGCCGCGCGCATCGAGGCCGCGGCCCCCGCACCGGCGCACCCGGCGCGCCTGCTGCCCTTCGCCATGGCCGCGGCACTGGCCGCGCTGAGCGTACTGGCTGGCGTGCTGGCATGGCGCCAACAGGCCCTGCCGACGGCACAGACCGGCGGACACGCCACCCTCGCCACCACCACCACGATCCCCGCCACATGGAAACCGCGCGACCCGCGCCTGGCCGGAGCCGCCATCGAACTGGACATCGCCCGCCGTCAGCTCGTCCGCGCCATCCACGCGGCGCCGCGCGACGCCTACCTGCATCACATGCTTGCACACACCAACCAGCAACTCGACCGCCTGCAACAACTGGATCACCGAGCCGGCTGATCCCACGAGGAACCACCATGAGCATCATCAAATCACTCCTGTTCACCGCCTTCGCCCTCGCCGCCGCACCGGCTTTCGCCGCCACGGCGATCAACCAAGTCCATCCATTGGACGCCCACGCCCGCCTGCGCGTCAGCAACGTCTCCGGCGCGGTCGTCATCCAGACCTGGGACAAACCCCAGGTCCGCGTGACTGGCACCCTCGGCAACAACGCCAGGCTCAAGGTCGAAGGCGACTCCCACGACCTGGAAATCAAGGTGAAGGGTCCCGACGACGATGGGGGCGGTTTTTGGGGCCACGGCGACGACATGGGCCCGAGCACGCTCCAGCTGACCGTGCCCGGCAGCGTCAACCTCAAGCTGCACACCGTCAGCGCCACCATCCAGGCCGACGGCCTCGCCGGCGGCGAATTCGACGCCAAGACGGTCAGCGGCAACATCACCGTGGACGGAAACAACCCCGACATCGAGATCGACAGCGTCAGCGGCGACGTACACCTCAAGGGCACCGCCAGGGAGGTGGACATCACCACGGTCAGCGGCGACATCAGGGTCGCGCACGTGGCGCACGAAGCCGAGGCGCAAAGCGTGTCCGGCGACATCCGCCTGTCCGGTGGCCCGCTGGACGAGGCCGACATGGAAAGCGTCTCCGGCGATCTGTACCTCGACGCCGGTCTGACTGCCAACGCCAAAGCCAAGTTGCACTCGATGAGCGGCGACATCCACCTCACCTTCGCCGGCAAGCCCGCAGCCACCCTGGACGCATCCACCTTCAGCGGCGACATCCACAGCCCCTGGGGCCAGGTCGACGAACCGGGTTACGGCCCCGGCTCCAAGCTCCACACCCGGGTCGGCGACGGCGGCGCGCGCGTCACGCTCAAGACCTTCAGCGGCGACGTGTTCCTGCGTCAGGGACATTGACGGAATCGTTGGCGCTGCCAGCCGCCATCGAGGCAGCGCCGACGCTCGAAAACGTCTTCTTTTTGAAGTCGCCGCATACGGTACATTCGGTCGTATTCCACGAGATTCAGGGGTCACCGAATGAAATACGACCGGATGGGGCGTCGCATGGCTGTCGCCGCACTCGCAGCCATGTTCCTGTGCACGCCGCTGGCAGCCGCCCCGGCGTTCGACACCGCGCCGGCCCGTGCGGCGCTGCAACGGCTGCTGCCGCAGTGGCAAGCCCAATTCACCCTGGTCTCCCTGCCGCGGCAGGATGCGGACCGATACCGCATCAGCGGCTCGGCGGGACATATCGTGATTGCCGGCACGTCCCCGGCGGTACTGCTCACGGGAGTGGAGACCTACCTGCAGCAGGTGGCACACGTGAGCATCGGCTGGCCGGGCGACAGCCTGGCCCGGTTGCCGGCCACCCTGCCCGCGCCGGCGCACCCGATCGCACGCCACGCACTGGTCCCCGACCGCTACGCGCTCAACGATACCGATGACGGCTATGCCAACGCCTACCTCGGCTGGCACGCATGGGAGCGCAAGATCGACCTTCTGGCACTGCACGGCTTCAACGAAGTATTCATGCCCATCGGCAGCGCGGAGGTCTACCGGCGCACCTTCCGCTCCTTCGGTTACGACGACGCCTCCCTGCTCGCCTGGATCCCGACTCCCGCACGCCAGCCATGGTGGCTGCTCGACAACATGTCGAACCTGGCCGGGCCGGTATCGTCGCACCAGATCGCCCACCGCGTCGCACTGGCACAGCGGATCGTCAAGCGCCTGCGTGCATTAGGCATGACCCCGGTGTTTCCGGGGTATTTCGGCATGCTTCCGCCGCACTTCGCGGCCGGACATGCCGGCGCGAACGTGGTCCTGGTCGGTACCTGGAACGCGGTCCGGCAGCCGGACTGGCTCGACCCGCGCGACCCGTGGTTCGCCCGCGTGGCGGCCATGTTTTACCGCCAGCAGCAAACCCTGTTCGGCGCCACCACCATGTACCGCATGAGCCTGATGCACGAAGGCGGACTCCATGGCAACGTGCCGCTGGACGCAGCCGCCCGTGGCGTGATGAAGGCCCTGCAGAAGGCGCACCCGAATGCGCGCTGGGTGATGCTGGGCTGGGAGAAGAACCCGACGCCGGCAGTACTCGGTGCCGTGGACCACCGCCACGTGCTGGTCCTCGACGGCGTATCCGACCGTTACGACGGCCTCGACCGCGAGAAACAGTGGCACGACACGCCCTATGCCTTCGGCACCATTCCGAATTTCGGTGGCCATACCACGCTGGGCGCCAACACCGGCGTGTGGTTCCGGCGCTTCGCGCAATGGCGCGACAAGCCCGGCAGCCGCCTGCGCGGCATCGCATGGCTGCCCGAGGCCAGCGGCGGAGATCCGGCGGCCTTCGCCCTGTTCGCGTCACTGGCGTGGGCACCGGCGCCGCCGTCCGCCGCGGCGTGGTTTCGCGACTACGCCACGTACCGTTACGGCGGCATGGACCCGCACGCCCAGGCGGCATGGCGCATCCTCGGCGGGACCGCCTACGCCATGCCTTCCGGAAGATGGTCGGAGCCCCAGGACAGCCTGTTCAACGCCCGCCCCGGACTGGATGTGAAAACCGCCGACACCTGGTCACCACACGCGATGCGCTACGATGCCGACCGTTTCGCCCGGGCCGTCTGTCCGCTGTTGCAGGTGGCCCCGGCACTGCGCCGCAGCAGCGCCTACCAATACGACCTGGTCGATGTCGCCCGCCAGGCCCTGAGCAACCGTGCACGCGTCCTGCTGCCGCGAATCAGGAGCGCCTATACGAAGGGGGACGGCAAATCGCTGCACGCCCTGACCCGGCAGTGGCTGGATGACATGACCCTGCTGAACCGCCTGCTTGCCAGCAACCCGCACTTCCTGCTCGGGAACTGGCTGGCGCCGGCACGGGCGGCGGCAGCCGGCCCGGAGCAGGCACGGCTCGAATACGACCAGCGCGCCCTGCTCACGACCTGGGGCGGCCGGACCATCGCCGACAAGGGCGAACTGCACGATTACGCCAACCACCAGCTGGCAGGCCTGGTCAGCGGCCTGTACCGGCCGCGCTGGCAACGGTTCTTTGCTTCCCTGGAGCAATCCCTGCGCGACGGCAAGCCGCCACGGCCCGTCGACTGGTTCGCCATGGAGCACCGCTGGACCGTCTCGCGCCAACCGGAAACCACCACGCCACAAGGCGACCCATGGCAACTGGCCACGCAGGTCGCGCAGCGGCTGGG
>CAZMMO010000133.1:0-6230 GCA_964567365.1 uncultured Rhodanobacteraceae bacterium
AGATGGTGCCCTGGTTCTAGACGATGATGGTTTCGTCGCTCATGGCCGGCACGTAGGCGCCCCCGGCGGTGCACGAACCCATCACCACCGCGATTTGCGGGATGTTCAATGCGCTCATGCGCGCCTGGTTGTAGAAAATGCGGCCAAAGTGTTCCTTGTCGGGAAACACCTCGTCCTGCAGTGGCAGGAAGGCGCCGCCGGAGTCGACCAGGTATATGCAGGGCAGGTGGTTCTCCAGCGCCACCTCCTGCGCGCGCAGGTGCTTCTTGATCGTCATCGGAAAGTAGGTGCCACCCTTCACGGTGGCGTCGTTGGCCACCACCATGACCTCGGTACCGTGGACGCGCCCGATGCCGGTGAGGATGCCGGCGGCGGGCGCGGCATCGTCGTACATGCCATGAGCGGCCAGCGCCGACAGCTCCAGGAACGGCGAGCCCGGATCGAGCAGGGCGCGGATGCGCTCGCGCGGCAGCAGTTTGCCGCGTCCCAGGTGTTTCTCGCGGGCGCGCTCGCCGCCGCCCTGGGCGACGTGGTCGAGCTGTTGGTGCAGATCATCCACCAGCGCGCGCATGCGCTGCTGGTTGGCCTGGAAGTCGGCGGCGCGGGTGTCGATCTGACTGGCGAGTCGGGTCATGGGGCACGGTTCCCGGAAGCAGGACATCCATGATACGTGCGACGCCCACCCGCGCCCAAGCGCCGGCAGGAAACGGGTAGCCCGGTGGCCGGCGGCCCGGGGTGTACCGGGTGCGCGGTCGGTCGCAATCGCCGCGCCGGCGGCGTGCCGGTACGTCAGTGGTTGGTGCCGGCCGAGGCTGCCGTGGGGGGAGAAGCGCTGGAACGGGACGTCGCGGCAGCTGCTCCGGTGCTGGACGTGGCCGTCGTGGCCGGTGTCGCGGTACTGCTGCCGGGCGCTGTCGGGGTGGCGGGCGCCTGGGCGGCGTTGGCCGAGCTTTGCGTCGGGTACGGGGTCGGCAGTTCACCCGCCGGCGGCACTTCCCCGTTGTTGGGGTGGTTGCATCCGGCCAGTGATGCGGCAAGCAGCAAGACTCCGAAAAGACAGGCAATTTTCATGAAACGACCCTCCGCTTGGGACTTTCCGAACAAATCCGCACTCCCCATCATATCCACAATGCGGGTTGCGTGCCGGTCCGCGCGCCCATGAAAAAACCGGCCGCCGAAGCAGCCGGTTTTCCGGTACGGCCGGAAGCGTGGACGGTCAGCCGCCGTTCACGGCGTCCTTGGCCTTTTGTGCGGCTTGCTTGGCCTGGTCGGCCGCGGCCTTGGCACCGCTCTTGATGGCCGTTCCGGCGTTGCTGGCGGCATCCTGGGCGGCATCCTTGGCCTGATCCCAGTTGCTGGAGCTGCTGCTCTCGGCCGGAGCCGCGCTGGAGCCGGTGGTTGCCGGGGGAGCCATGCTCGGGGCATTGTTCATCGGAGCCGTGCTGGAGGCGCCATTGTCATTGGCGGGCGGGGTGGTGGTCGGCGCCATGCTGTTGGCAGGAGCCGTGCCGGCCGCTTGCGGCGAGTTCTGGGCCGGATTCTGGGCACCGTTGCTGCAGGCTGCCAGAAGGGCGACCGCGGCAGCGGCGAGTAGGGTACGCGTGAACTTCATGTTGATGTCTCCATGAAACCGTGAAATGCCGTATTGGCGCGTCATTAATAGCGCGATCAACGGAGTAATGCCAGTCGTGGCGACCTCGGCTTTCAGTGCGTATTAAACCGTGCCATGCCGGCGGCAATGGCGTCAACCGGTTTTTCCGCCGTGTCGTCAGGCGATTTCCACGGCCACGGCGGTGGCCTCGCCGCCGCCGATGCACAGCGATGCCACGCCGCGCTTGCCGCCGCGCCTGCGCAGTGCGTGGATGAGCGTGACCACGATGCGGGCCCCGCTGCAGCCGATCGGGTGGCCCAGCGCGCAGGCGCCGCCATGGACGTTGACCCTGGCCGGATCCAGACCCAGGTCGTGGATGGCGGCCATGGCGACGACGGCGAAGGCCTCGTTGATTTCGAACAGGTCCACGTCTTCGACCTTCCAGCCGGCCTTGTCCAGGACCTTGCGCGTGGCACTGACCGGCGCGGTGGTGAACCATTCCGGTTCGTGCGAATGGGTGGCGTGGGCGACGATGCGGACCAGCGGAGTCAGGCCGCGCTGCCGGGCCTGCTCCCCGTCCATCAGCACCAGTGCGGCGGCGCCGTCGGAAATGCTGGAGGAGCTGGCGGCGGTGATGGTGCCGTTTTCCTTGCGGAAGGCGGGCTTGAGCGAAGGAATCTTGTCGATCTTGCTGCGGCCAGGCTGTTCGTCGGTGGCGTATTCGATCTCGCCCTTGCGGGTCTTGACCGTGACCGGCACGATCTCGTCGTCGAACGCCCCCGATTCCTGCGCCGCGAGGGAACGCTTGACCGACTCGATGGCAAAGGCATCCTGGTCCTCGCGACTGAAGTGATATTTGTCCGCGCACTTCTCGCCGAACACGCCCATGGCCAGTCCGTCGTAGGGGTTGGTCAGGCCGTCCCAGAGCATGTGGTCGACCAGTTCGCCCTTGCCGAAGCGCAGGCCGTTGCGGGCGGCGACCATGTGCGGGGCGTTGGTCATCGATTCCATGCCGCCGGCGACCACCATCTCGGCCGAACCGGCCTTGATCAGGTCGTGCCCCAGCATCAACGCCTTCATGCCCGAGCCGCACACCTTGTTGATGGTGGTGCAACCGGCCGACAGCGGCAGTCCGCCGGCCAGTGAGGCCTGGCGTGCCGGGGCCTGGCCCAGATTGGCCGGCAGCACGCAGCCCATGATCACTTCCGAGACGTCCTCGCCTTTCAGGCCCGATTGCTGCATGGCGCCGCGGATGGCGGTGCCGCCCAGGACCGGGGTGGGCACGCCATTGAACTGGCCCAGGAAGGAACCGATGGCGGTGCGCTTGGCGGCGACGATGACGATCTCGGACATGGAACGGCTCCGTGGACAGGTGGGCGTGGGCGCTGGCGATATAGCCCGTTATTATAAGTGATGCGCGTCGGAATTCGGCAGACATCTTCGGACATCTTCCGGATTTGGTCGGAAAATGTGTGCTGTCGACGGCCTTTTCCGCGCGGGGGCGCTGCTAGAGTGAGCGCCGTGTGGCGGCCTGTCACGGACAAGGGAGGAAGCGAAGGATGTCTTGCACACAGAACATGATCAGGCCCTGCGCCTTGGCATTGGGAGTGACCGTGGCCCTGGGGTTGGCCGGTTGCGGCGGCGGATCCAACGTCAGGCCGTCGACTCCGCCGCCGGCCATGAATGCGAGCGGTGGCGGTGGCGGCGGCAGTTTCGACAATACCGGCGGCGGTGACACGGGAGGCGAGACCGGTGGCAATACCGGCGGCAATACCGGCGACGATACCGGTGGCGATACCGGTGGCGATACCGGTGGCGGGACGCAGCAGCCTGCACCGGCCCCGGACGCGCATCTGACGTTGATCCATGCCGGGCAGGCGCACACGGCCGGCTTTACCGGCAAGGGCGTGACCATCGGATTCGTCGACTCGGGCATCAACCGGCAGCACCCGGCGCTCGCGAACCGGGTGGTCCAGTCGAAGAATTTCGTCGACTGCTCGACCAACAACTGCAACCAGGACGATGTCCTGGGCCACGGCACCATGGTCGCCGAAGTGGCTGCCGGTACGACGTTCGGGCAGTGGCCGGGCGGCGTTGCGCCGGGCGCGGACCTGGTCTCGGCGCGCATCATCGCCGATACCGAACCCAAGGACGACGGCACGGGGAACGGCAACCAGGTCGAGGCTTCCGATGCCGCGCCCATCGCCAACATCCTCAATCCCTACCTGATCCAGTCCGGCGTCCAGATCATGAACAACTCCTGGGGCGGGCTGTATTTCGACCCGGACCAGACCGCCACGGTGGCCGCCGCGTTTGCCGATGCCTATCGCGGGTTCGTCATCCAGCATGACGGCCTGGTGGTGTTCGCCGCCGGCAACTCGGGCAAGGCCGATCCCACCGACACGGCCTCGCTGCCGTACTGGGCACCGGACCTGGAGCAGGGCTGGCTGGTGGCCGTGGCGCTGGACACGCAGGACCCGACCAAGCTCGCTTCCTACTCCAACCAGTGCGGCCGCAGCATGGACTATTGCATCACCGCTCCCGGAAACGTGGAGGTGCCCGGCCCATACAAGGACTTTCAAGGCGATGCGGGGTGGAACATCTATTCCGTCCAGGGCACCTCGTTCGCCGCGCCGGAAGTATCCGGCGCCGCCGCGCTGGTCTGGCAGGCGTTTCCGTACTTCACCAACGACCTGGTGCGCCAGACCCTGCTCGGCACCGCCAAGGATCTCGGGGACCCCGGGGTGGACAAGGTCTTCGGCTGGGGCCTGCTGGACGTGGGCAAGGCGGTCAAGGGCCCGGCCCGGTTCGCCTGGGGCGGCGTGACCGTCGATTTCGACGACATCACCTCCACCTGGTCCAACGACATCAGCGGCGCGGGCGGTTTGACCAAGGACGGTACCGGCACGCTGGTGCTGGCGGGTACCAATACCTACACCGGCGGCACCACCATCAACGGCGGCATCCTGCAGGCGGCGATGGCGCTGCCGGGCAATGTGACGGTCACCGCCGGGGGCCGCCTCGATGCCGTGCCGGGAGTCACGGGCAACCTGACCAGCAGCGGCGTGGTGGCCGTGCATGGGGGCGATACGGTGGTGACAGGCAATTACATGCAGTCATCGGCAGGTACGCTGGCGGTCAGCCTGGGCAGCAAGCTGGACGTCAAGGGCACGGCAGCGCTGGCCGGCACCCTGGAAATCACCGGTGCCGATCAGGGCTATGTCGACAGCCAGAAAACGTATGTGCTGCATGCGGACAAAGGCATCAAGGGACAGTTTGATACGTACGTGGGTTCGGTGTTCACGTCGACTTCGGCCCAGTACGATACCAATGGCGTGTGGCTCAATACCATCGGTCTGAACGTCACCACCGCCGCGGCCGGCAACGGCGTGCAGTACACGCCGGCCTCCATGGGCAGCGCGGAGCGGGTGCAGGGCGCGTTCGAGACCCTGGACACGAAGATTGCCGATGATTCGCTGTCCAGCGTGTCGTCGGCCTTTGTGGACAATGCCGGCGCCTTCCAGCGTTCGCCCAACCTGCGCGCCGCGCAGGCCTCGCTGGAAAGCCTGTCCGGGCAACTGCATGCGGCCAGCGCGGGCATGACCCTGCAGGCCATCGATGCCACCGGCCGGGCGCTGTCCGGTCGTCTGGAACGTCCGGAGGGCCGGGACGGCAAGTCGCACATGTGGACGCGCCAGCTCAAGCTCGGCGGCGCCATGACGCGCAGCGGCTTCGCCAGCGTGGATTACCAGCTCGATGGCTGGCTGGTGGGTCGCGACATGCGCCTCGGCCCGCGGCTACTGGCCGGTTTCGCCTTCAGCCAGGGCAGCGGCGTCGAGCAACTGGCGGAGCGCTTCGACCGCAACCGCAGCCGCCACACGGCGGGCATGGCCTATGCCGCCTGGACGGGCCGCGACTGGTATGCCCATGGGCGGATCGGCATGGGTCATTACCACCAGGACATGAACCGCACGCTGCTGCTGGGCCTGAGTTACCAGGGCGTGTGGACCGATTACAACGGGCACTACAACGTGGCCTATGCGCAAACCGGCCGCCATTTCGATCTTGGCGGCATGCGCCTGACCCCGTTCGCCGACATGGAATACGACCGCGTCGCGCGCCACGGCTTTGCCGAACACGGTGCCGGGGGCTTCGGCCTCAAGGCCGACGATCAGGTCCTCGGCCGCTGGCAGGGCGGTGTGGGCCTGAAGCTGGCACGCCAATGGCATTTCGCCGCCGGCCGTTCGATCAGCCTGGACGCGCGTGCGCAGTGGCGTCGGACCTTGTCGGCCAGCGGTGCCGTGTTCGACGCCAGTTTCGTCGGCCTCGACGAATGGCGTCCGTTGACCGGCGTGGGCCTGTCGCGGCGCAGCGCCGTGTTCGGGCTGGACCTCGATGCCACGCCGTCGACCAACACGCACGTCAGGCTGGGCTACGAATACCTCACCGGCGACCGCGGCCGCGCCAGCGTCGCCTCGGCACATTTCCACCTCTCGTTCTGATCCCGGCAATGCTAATCCCGACAATATTGTAGGAGCGCACCCGGGCGCGACCGGCACCAGCGCCCAACGAGCCTCATGCCGGCTGATCCCGGCAATGCTAATCCCGACAATATTGTAGGAGCGCACCCGGGTACGCT
>CAZMMO010000134.1:0-6229 GCA_964567365.1 uncultured Rhodanobacteraceae bacterium
GAGGCGAAGGTGACGCCTTCCTCGGTCAGCTTGCGGCGATGTGCCAGGGAAAACACCTGGAAACCGCCCGAATCGGTGAGGATCGGGCCGTCCCAGCCAGCAAAACGGTGCAGACCACCGAAGCGGCCGATGACCTCCAGGCCGGGGCGCAGGAACAGGTGGAAGGTGTTGCCGAGGATGATCTCCGCGCCGACCTCGCGCAGGTCGCGCGGGGTCATGGCCTTGACCGTGCCGTAGGTCCCCACCGGCATGAAGCACGGCGTTTCCACCGTGCCGCGGTCGAACACGAGCCGGCCACGCCGGGCCCGGCCCGACGTGGCGGAAACATCGAAACGCAGGGTCATGGCGTGCTCCGTCAAGGGCCGGCGGACCCGGCAGGCCGCAAGGCTTGCCGCCGCGTCACTCGCCCCTCGCCCCTAGCCCCTCATCCCTTTTATGCAGACTCACATCTGCACGAAGCGGTAGGTCGCGCCGGTGGGCTTGACCACCGCGGCCACGCGGGCATTGTCGGCCTGGTCGCCGATGAACAGCACGATGACGCCCTTCAGCGAGCCCGGCGGAGCATCCTTGAAGGCGGCGATCAGCAGGTCGGCGGTATCGGTCGAGGACGGGCCGCCGAAGGCCAGCAGGTTGCCCGGCGTGACGCCGCGCAGCACCACGCCGGTGACGTTGTCCAGCTGGCGCTCGCGCTGGGCCTGGGCCGCCGAGCTGGCGCCGGCCGGCACCAGGTAGGGATAGGGCCGATTGGCGGTCATGCCCTGCAGATGCTGGCTCAGCACCTGCGAAAGATACTTGCCCCATGCGGCGCTGTCGTTGGGATCGGTCGGCCGGGTGACCTGGGCAGTCTGCTGGGTCTGCTGCTGTGCGTCGCTGCCCTGGTTGCCGCTGCAGGCGGCAAGGGCCAGCGGGCCGGCCAGGGCAAGAATGGCGAGGAAGGCGTATTTGCGCATGGGATTCACCCTTTTGATGATCTGGAAAGCAAAGGACCGCAAGGGTCGCGTAGCCGGTTCATAGTACCTTGTTGCGGGCCTTTCGGCCCCCCCCGATGTGCACCGGCTTCAATCGGAATGATTCCACAGCTCGCGCATGGCCTGCTGTACCGCCGGGTGCACGAAGCCGGACACGTCCCCGCCCAGGCTGGCGATCTCCCGCACCAGCGAAGAGGAAATGAAGCTGTACTGCTCGGCCGGGGTCAGGAACAGGGTCTCGGCCTCGGGAATCAGGTGCCGGTTCATGCTGGCAAGCTGGAATTCGTACTCGAAATCGGAAACCGCGCGCAGGCCGCGCAGGATCACGTGGGCGCCGATGTCGCGCACCAGATGGGCCAGCAGGGTGTCGAAACCGAGCACTTCCACGTTGGACAGGTCGGCCAGCGCCAGCCGGGCCAGCGCGATGCGGTCGTCGAGGCTGAAACTGGGCCCCTTGCCGCTGCTCTTGGCCACGGCCACCACCACGCGCCCGAACAGCGGCGCCGCGCGTGCCACCAGGTCGGCATGGCCGTTGGTGATGGGATCGAAGGTGCCGGGGTAGACCGCCACTTTCGCGTTGGTACGGGATGTGTCTGCCATGTCTTGCCGAGCAAAGAATGCCAGTTCGATGGGGCCAGAAGACGCACGGGCGAACGGCCCGCGCAGTCGGCATCATAGCCAGAAACGCGCTTCGCGTGCAGGGAACCCGCCCGCACGGGCCGGCTGGATCAGGCGCGCCGGTACAGCATGCCGCGTACCTCGCCGGCACGACCCTCGCGGTACGGGTCCCAATCCGGTGGCGGCTCGAGCGGGCGCGTCAAGGGCGCCTCCAGGTACATCCATGCACCCGGCGCCAGCCAGGCGGACTGTCCCAGGGCCGCGGTCACCGTGTCCCACAAGGCGGCGGAAAACGGCGGATCCACGAACACCAGGTCGAAGGCACGCGGCGGCGTCATGCGCAGAAATGCCAGCGCGTCGGCGCAATCCACCTCCGCATGATGCTGGCCGAGGCGTTCCAGGTTGTCGCGCAATGCCTGGGCCAGGCCCGCATCGCGCTCGACAAACCGGCAATCGGCCGCGCCGCGCGAGAGGGCCTCGATACCCAGCGCGCCGCTGCCGGCGAAAAGGTCCAGGCAATGCGCGCCCGGCGTCACCGGCTGCAGCCAGTTGAACAGGGTTTCGCGCATCCGCGAAGGCGTCGGACGCAGGCCCGCGGACACGGGCACCGACAACACCGAGCCGCGCAGCCGGCCGCCGATGATGCGCACCTGCCCGGGCACGCCCGTCCGCCGCGGGCGCTTCACGCGCGCCCCCGCGCCCGCCCGCCCGCGCCGGAGCCGGAAAAGCGCCGGGCCAGTGCTAGCATGTCGTTCCGAGCCATCCGCACCGACTCCTGCATGTTCACGTTCCGGAAGAAGAAAAACACCGACAAGGATACCCGCAAGCCGGCGCAAGCCGATGCCACGGAGCCGGCCGCGGAGCCATCGGGCGAAACCGCGCCCGCGCCTGCCGAAACCGCCGATCCCGGCATCCAGCCCCAGCCCGGTGCGAACGACATCGCCGTCACCGGGGGCGACGCGACGGACGAGACCGAAGGCACCTCCGGGGCCGCGCCCGCAGCGGCCGCGCCGAAGCGCTCCCGGTGGCGCACGCGGCTCGCCGGCAGCGGCTTCGCCCGCGGCTTGTCGTCGCTGTTCACGCGCCATCCAAAGCTCGACGACGCCCTGCTCGACGAACTGGAAACCGTGCTGATCACCGCCGACGTGGGCGTGAACGCCAGTCTGGAACTGGTCGAGGATCTGCGCACGCGCATGCACAAGCGCGAATTTGCCGATGCCGACGCCCTGCTCGACGCCCTGCGCCAGGCACTGGTGGCGCAACTGCAGCCGGTCGAGCAGCCGCTGGACCTGTCCGGCACGCGGCCCTTCGTGCTGCTGGTGGTGGGCGTCAACGGCGTCGGCAAGACCACCACCATCGGCAAGCTTGCCCACCGTTACCGGGCAGACGGTCGCCAGGTCGTGCTGGCGGCCGGCGACACCTTCCGTGCCGCCGCCGTGGAACAACTGAAGACCTGGGGCGAGCGCAATGCGGTACCCGTCATCGCCCAGGGCCAGGGCGCCGACTCGGCCAGCGTGATCTTCGACGCCCTGCAATCGGCCTCGGCGCGCGCCAGCGACGTGCTGATCGCCGACACCGCCGGCCGCCTGCACACGCAGGGCGGCCTGATGGACGAACTGGCCAAGATCATCCGGGTACTGAAAAAAATCGACGCCGGCGCACCGCACGAAGTACTGATGGTGATCGACGGCACCACGGGACAAAACGCCATCAGCCAGTTGCGCCAGTTCCACCAGTCGGCCGGCGTCAGCGGGCTGGTGGTCACCAAGCTCGACGGCACCGCCAAGGGCGGCGTGGTGTTCGCCCTGGCACGCGAATTCGGCCTGCCCATCCGCTATGTCGGGCTGGGTGAAGGCATCGACGACCTGCGCGTCTTCGATGCCGCCGCGTTCGTGGACGGCCTGCTGCCGCGACAACTGGCGGGTTCGGACGGCGACTGAGACAAAAAACGGCGCGGCACCCAAGGGCGCCGCGCCGGCTTGCATGCCAGGGGGCCCAGGCATGCAAACGTGAACCGCCCATGAGGGCGGAGATCGGGATTATCCGCACTCCACATCGTTTGAACCCACGACCTTGTCACAATGGCCACCATGCATCGCCGAATGCGCCTCACCCTGTTGATCGTCGCGGCCATCATCGCCGCGCTGATCCTGGCGGCCGTGCTCTCGGTGCACCTGCTGCTGCAACCACAGCGGTTCACCGACATGCTGCGCAGCCAGGCACGCCAGGCCGGCCTCGAGTTGACCCTCAACGCGCCGGCCGAGCCCACGCTGTGGCCGCGCCCCGCGCTGGTGCTGCACGGACTGACG
Source organism: uncultured Rhodanobacteraceae bacterium (assembly GCA_964567365.1). Classification (GTDB taxonomy): domain Bacteria; phylum Pseudomonadota; class Gammaproteobacteria; order Xanthomonadales; family Rhodanobacteraceae; genus Oleiagrimonas. Next base: position 3,896 of record CAZMMO010000134.1, read on the forward strand.
CTGTCCTCGGACAACCGTCCGGTACTGGTGGCGGCACGCGGTCGGCTGGTGCTGCCGTGGCGCACGCTGCTGGGCGGGACCACCGCCATCACGCGGCTGGAACTGGACGCCCCGCGCCTGAACCTGGCGCAGCTGGGCCCAGTGCTGGCCGACATGCACCACGAAAAAAGCACCAGCCCGTCCCTGCCGCGCATCGATGCCGGCGTGCGCATCAACCACGGGTCCATCGTGCGCGGCAGCGACCTGTTGCTGGACGATCTCCATCTGGAAACCGGACCGCTGTCCCCCGGGCGCATCTTCAGCCTGCAACTGACCGGCCGCAGCGCCCGCGGCACCCCCGTCAAGACGACCCTGCTGATGACGCCCCACCAGCAGCCGGACGCCATTGTGCTGGACAACATCCACATCACGGCCACCAGCGGCGAACACTTCCAGAGCACCCTGGACGGCCAGGCCCGCTGGCGCGGCGGCGCGGACATCGACCTGGCCCTGCACGGCAGCTTCACGCGCAGCCGCGACCGCCATTACGCCGTGGCGCTGCAGCTCACGCCGGCACAGCCGGGCGCATCGCCCACGCTGCACGTGGACATGAACGGCCCCGGGCTGGCCGTCGACCTGCACCTGCCGCCTTCGCGCATGATCGACTGGTGGCACCAGGTGGGCGGTCAATACAGCCAGGCCAGCCAGTTCCTGCCGCCCCTGCAAGGCACCGTCAACGCAACCGAACTGGCGTTCGGCGACATCCACGTCAAGGGCCTGCACCTGAGCGCGGGGCCGGCGCCAGCCTCCAGCGCACCGGCACCGGCCGCCAGCACGGGCTCTACGCCGTGATCGCCGACCGTTTGCTGGCATGGTTCGACCGCCACGGACGCCACGACCTGCCCTGGCAGAAGCCGCGCAGCGCCTACCGCGTATGGCTTTCGGAAATCATGCTGCAACAGACCCGGGTAGCCACCGTGATCCCGTACTTCACGCGCTTCGTGACGGCCCTGCCCACCCTGCCCGACCTGGCCGCCGCCGACGAGGACCGCGTGCTGGCGCTGTGGTCGGGATTGGGCTACTACCGCCGCGCACGCCATGCCCACCAGGCCGCCTGCATTTGCATGGACGAACACCAGGGCCGGCTGCCGCGCGATTTCGACGCGCTGTGCGCCCTGCCCGGCATCGGCCGTTCCACCGCCGGCGCCATCCTGGCCCAGGCCCACGGACTGCGTTTCGCGATCCTGGACGGCAACGTCAAACGCGTGCTGACGCGCTACCACGGCATCCACGGCTACCCTGGCCAAGGCGCGGTCGAAAAGGAACTGTGGCGTCGCGCCGAGCAGCACACCCCGCACACGCGCGTGGCCGATTACACCCAGGCCATCATGGACCTGGGCGCGACCGTCTGCACCCGCAGCCAGCCGCGCTGCACCGAGTGCCCCCTGGCCGACTCCTGCGTCGCCCTGCGCGACCACCTCACCGAAGTCCTGCCCGAACGCCGCCGGGCAAAGGCCCTGCCCGAACGCCACACGGTCATGCTGCTGCTGCGCGACGCGGACCGGCGCATCCTGCTGCACAAGCGCGGCCCGCAAGGCGTGTGGGCTGGCCTGTGGAGCCTGCCCGAAGCGGACACCACCCAGGCCGCCCGCGAGCAGGCGTCACGCTACGCACGCATCGGCCAGGCCCGGCCGCTGGACCCGTTCACCCACACCTTCAGCCATTACCGCCTGCACGTGACGCCGCTGCTGTTCCTGGGGGTGGCAAGTGGCAACGTCATCGCCGATGATGGCCACAGCCGCTGGTGCACGCGCGAGGACCTGGCGAGCCTGGGCCTGCCGGCCCCCGTGCGCGCGCTGCTGGAGACCCTCTGAACCCGCCGACGCCGGAGAGCCATCATGACCCGCATGGTCCACTGCGCCAAACTCGACCGCGAAGCCGAAGGCCTGGATTTCGCCCCGTGGCCGGGCGAGCTCGGCAAACGCATCTACCGCGAAATCTCGCGCGAAGCATGGGGCCAGTGGCTGGCCCACCAGACTACGCTGATCAACGAAAACCGCATCAACCCGCTCGACCCCGGAGCCCGCGCCTTTCTCGTCGCCGAGATGGAGAAGTTCCTGTTCGGCGAAGCATCCGCCCCGCCGCCCGAACCACCGTCGGCGGCTTGACGCACGCCCGCGCACCCGCTCTAATACGCGGCTCACGCGACGCTTCCCGCGCGTCGCGCAGCCGGATTCACGGCCAGATAGCTCAGTTGGTAGAGCAAAGGACTGAAAATCCTTGTGTCGGTGGTTCGATTCCACCTCTGGCCACCACCTTCGCACGGTCCGTACAACACGGGCCGTTTTTTGTGTC
>CAZMMO010000135.1:0-6158 GCA_964567365.1 uncultured Rhodanobacteraceae bacterium
TGCGCTACCGCGGCATGAAGGCGGCCGAGCGCAAGAAGCGCATCATGGAATCGCTCGAACGTGTCGGCCTGTCCTCGCGTCAGAAGCATTACCCGGCCGAGCTTTCCGGCGGCCAGCAGCAGCGCGTCGCAATCGCGCGCGCGCTGGCCGGGGACCCGCGCCTGTTGCTGGCCGACGAGCCCACCGGCAACCTCGATACGCAGATGGCGCGCGGCGTGCTGGAACTGCTCGAAGACATCCACCGCGAGGGCGCCACCATCGTCATGGTCACACACGATCCCGAACTGGCCGCGCGCGCGCAACGCAACGTGCACATCATCGACGGCCAGGAGGTGGACCTGGGCGAGGAACCGCGTTTTCACACCACGCATGCCTCGGCCTCGCCGGCCGGTTGATGCGCCACCGGGCTGCGCGGGGGACGGTCATCTTGCCAACGATTCTCCATTCCCGATTCCCCATTCCCGTCTCCCAAGGAGACCCACATGTTCGGTTACTACCTCAACCTGGGCCTGCGCAGTCTGCGGCGCAACCCGGCACTCACGGCGCTGATGGTGCTGATCATCGGTTTCGGCGTGGCTGCGTCCATGACCACCTGGTCGGTGTTTCGCGCCGTGTCGGGCGACCCGATTCCGCAGAAATCGGCCGATCTGTACGTGCCGCAGGTGGACAACTTCGGGCCGGAGCGGCGCAATGCCAGCGGCAATCCGCCGGAGGCGATGAGTTACACCGATGCCGTCAATCTGATGCGTGCGCATCGTGCGCGCTACCAGTCGGCGATGTACCGCATTTCACCGTCGATCGTGCCCGCCAAGGCCGGGCAGCATCCGTTTTATGCCGGTGGCCATGCGGTGTTCGATGAATTCTTTCCGATGCTGGACGTGCCGTTCCAATACGGCAGTGCCTGGAGCGGCGACGATGATGCGCGCCGCGCGCGTGTAGTGGTCATCAGCAGCAAGCTCAACGACCAATTGTTTGGCGGCGCCGACAGTGTGGGCAGGACCATCGACATCGATGGACAGGACTTTCGCGTCACCGGCGTGCTGAAACCCTGGAATCCGCAGCCGCGCTTTTACGATGTGGTCAACAGCGGCAGCTTCCATACCGACGAGGAATCCCTGTTCGTGCCGTTCAACACGGCCATCGACACGGGCATGCAGAACGATGGCACCACCAACTGTTATGACCCGCCGTCGGAGCCCGGTTTTGTCGGCCTGCAGCATTCCGAATGCGTGTGGATCGCCTTCATGGTGGAACTGGACAATGCCGCTCAGGTGGCCGCCTACAAACGCTTCCTCGACGGCTATGCGCGCCAGCAGCAACAGGCCGGCCGCTTTACCTGGGCACCGAACAATCGCCTGCGCGACCTGAAGGCCTGGCTGGCCTACGAGAAGGTGGTGCCGCCCAACACCAGGACGTCGCTGCTGGTGGCGCTGGGCCTGTTGATCGTGTGCCTGGTCAACACGACGGGCTTGCTGCTGGCCAAGTTCCTGCGTCGTTCACCCGAGATCGGCGTGCGCCGCGCCCTGGGCGCGCCGCGGCGCGAAATCTACGTCCAGTTCCTCATCGAGGCCGGCATGGTCGGCCTGGCCGGCGGCGTGTTGGGACTGGTGCTGACCGGGCTGGGCGTGTTCGGTATCGGCTGGGTCATGCCGAGCAATATCGCCGCGCTGGCACGCGTGGATGGTTCGTTGCTCGTGCTGACGCTGCTGCTGGCCATCGTCACCACGGCCCTGGCCGGCCTGTATCCCACCTTCCGTGCGGCGCACGTGCAACCCGCGTGGCAATTGAAATCGAACTGAGGTGTTTCGATGAACCCGGCTGACACTCTGAATCATGAAACATCCCAATCACCGTCATTCCAGCGAAAGCTGGAATCCAATGGCTCCAAGCCACCCCAAAGACCCTGGATTCCAGCTTGCGCTGGAATGACGAGGTAGGAGGATCCCATCGATGTCCTTGCCCCCCATTCTTTCCGCCCTGCGCAAGCACAAGGCCGGCACCGCGCTGATCGCGCTGCAGATTGCGCTGACCCTGGCCATCGTGTGCAACGCCATCTTCATCATCGCCCAGCGCATCGAGCGCGTGAACCGGCCCACCGGCATCGACGAGAACAACCTGGCGCTGGTGACGCAACAGTTCGTGAATGCTCCCAAGGGTACCGACCCGGCCAACGTGGAGAAGCTGGACGGGATGCTGGAGCAGGATCTGGCCACCTTGCGTCAGATCCCGGGCGTGGTTTCGGTGACGCCGACCAATACGCTGCCCTTGTGGAGCTCGTCATGGAATACGGTCATCTCCACCAGGCCGCGCATCGAATTCAAGGACAAATCCAGCTTCAACATGACTTCCCTGTATTTTGCGGACGCCAACGGCATACCCACCCTGGGTGTGAAGCTGGTTGCCGGACGCAATTTCAGGCCCTCGGAAATCACGCACAACGTCGCACGCTCGGAGATCAGGCCGGCGGTGGTCATCATTACCCGCGCGCTGGCGGACAAGCTTTTCCCGGATGGCCACGCACTGGGACAGACGGTTTACCTCAATGGCTACAGCACGCCCTCGACGGTGATCGGTATCGTCGCGCGTCTGCAGAACTCGAGCTTGAGCGACTGGGCCAATACCTATGTCTGGAGTTCGGTGCTCGTCCCCATGCGTCTGGACAACGCATTCACGCGTTACGTCGTGCGTACCCGGCCCGGTCAGTTGGATGCGGTGATGCATGCCGTTCGCCCTGCGCTGTACAAGGCCGATCCCATGCGCGTGATGGATGACGACGGCGTGCACAGCTTTGCGCAGATTCGCGCCGAGGCCTACAAGGGCGATATCGGCATGGCCATCCTGATGGGCGTCATCTGCGTGATCCTGATCGCCGTCACCGCCGGCGGCATCGTCGGCCTGACCAGCTTCTGGGTCGGCCAGCGGCGCAAGCAGATCGGGGTGCGTCGTGCGCTGGGAGCGCGCAAGATCGACATCCTGCGCTACCTCCAGCTCGAGAACCTGATGATCGCCGGCGGCGGCTGCGCGCTCGGCATCCTCCTCGCGATCGGTCTCAACCTGGTGCTGATGCAGCACATGTCCATGGATCGCCTGCCCATCTACATCGTGCTGGCCGGCGTGGTGCTGGTGCTGATCCTGGGCCAGGCCGCCGTCTTCGTGCCCGCCCGCCGCGCCGCGAACGTGCCGCCCGTGGTGGCCACGAGGTCGGTATGAGTCGCCATGTGCCAAACCGGGCTGTTGTAGGAGCGCACCCGGGCGCGACCGGCGTGAGGCTCCAGTGGAGGCTGACGCTGTCGCGCCCGGGTGCGCTCCTACAAAGGATCAAAGCCGTGACGATGAATTCGGGGAGGGCGTGATGTTCGGTTATTACCTCAACCTGGCATTGCGCAGCTTCCGGCGCAACAAGGTGCTCACGGCGCTGATGGTGCTGGCGCTCGGCCTCGGCATTGGCGCGTCGATTACCACGCTGACGGTGCTGAAGCTGCTTTCGGGCGATCCCTTGCCGCAGAAAAGTGCACGGCTGTTCACCGCCGAACTCGATCCGATGACGGGTCAGGGACCCGTATCCGACGATACCGAGCCGCCTTTTGGCGATGAGCTTCCCTATGCCGATGCCATGAATCTGCTGCGCGCGCACAGAGCAAAGCATCAGGCGGTGATCGCGCGCGGGAAGGCCAAGGTGGCGCCCAAGCGGGTGAATGCGCATCCGTTCTACAGCGCCGCTGTCATGACGACGGCCGATTTCTTCACGATGTTCGATGCGCCGTTCGAGTATGGCAGCGGCTGGAGCGAACACGATGGCGAGAACCGCGCGCGGGTCGTGGTGATTGCCGGGTTTCTCAACGACAAGCTGTTCGACGGCAAGGACAGCGTGGGACGAATGATCCGCATCAACGACCATGAGTACCGCATCGCCGGCGTGCTGAAGCCCTGGGCGCCGCAACCCCGTTTCTATTCGGTGAATCTGGGCGAGAGCAATTACGGCAGTGGCGATGCCGTCTTCCTGCCGCTGCGGTCGGCACGCGCCGACGGCATGCGCCCCTGGGGCGTGAATTGCTGGAAGACCGCCGGCGTCAACGATCTGGAAACGGCGCCGTGTGCATGGGTGTCGCTGTGGGTGGAGTTGGCGAGTCCCTCGGCGGCGCCGGCCTACAAGACGTTTCTGGCCCATTACGCCGATGAGCAGGTCGCGTTGGGCCGCTTCGATCGTTCAGCGGCCTGGCTGCCCGATTTGATGGGCTTCCTTGGTCAGCAGCAGGTGGTGCCGAACGACGCGCGCATGCAGGCGTATCTTGCCTTTGCGTTCCTGTTGATCTGCATCGTCAATACCGTCGGCCTGCTGTTGGCCAAGTGCCTGCGGCGCTCGCGCGAGATCGGCGTGCGCCGCGCCCTGGGCGCCACGCGTCCGGCCGTGTTTGCCCAGTTCATGGTCGAGTCGGCGATCGTCGGTCTCGCCGGCGGTCTGCTGGGGCTCGGCTTCGCGGAGCTTGGGCTGCTGGAGATCCGGCACCAGCCCGCAAGCTATGCCCGCCTGGCGCATCTCGACCCGACGATGTTCGTCGCGACGTTCGTCGTGGCGCTCGTTGCCAGCCTGATTGCCGGGCTGCTCCCTGCCTGGCGTGCCTGTGTCGTTGCGCCGGCGCCACAACTGAAATCGGCCTGAGGGAGCCTGCCATGGAAATTCGTCCGATCTTCCACAGCCTGCGCAAGCATCGTATTCCGGCGATCCTCATCGTGCTGGAAATCGCGCTGGCGTGTGCGGTGTTCTGCAACGCCGTGTTCATGATCGCCCAGCGCGTCAACGAGATACGTCAGCCCAATGCGATCGACGAGCACGGCTTGTCGGTCGTCACCGAAATGGGCGCCGATCCCAAGCTCGCGGCCGCCGAAGTGCCGCGCAACCTTGCGGCGCTGCGACAGATTCCGGGCGTCACGGCGGTCGCCAAGATCAACACCATGCCGCTCAGCAACAACGGCTTGAATGCCAACGTCAGCACCGGCCCGGGAGACGTGATGAACACGGACAATCCCAACGTCGGGTTGTTCTTTTTCACGCAGGGCGCGCCGCGGGTCCTGGGACTCCGCTTGCTGAAGGGGCGGTTTTTCACCGATGCCGAATACGCCGCCGGCAAGCTGACCCCGAGTTTCATCCCGAGCGGCCATGCGGCCCTGGTCACGCGCAGCCTGGCCGAGCGGTTGTGGCACGGGCGCGGCGCGCTCGGCAAGACGTTGTGGATCGGCCCCACGCTGCATTTCACCGTCGTCGGCGTGGTGGCCGACGTGTTGCGCATGAACCAGAACGGCGCGGGAATCGCCGGCTTCCACTGGTCGGTGTTCTTTCCGCTCAGCCCCGGTCCCAACGGGCTCCTGGCCGATTATCTCCTGCGCAGCGCGCCGCACGATCGCGCACGGGTCATTCGCGCAGCGGTGCAGAAGCTCCAGACCTTGTCGCCCCAGGCCGTCGTCACCGGGCAGACCTTCACCGCGATCCGTGCGGCCTATTTCGCGACCACCCGCTCCATGATCTGGATACTGGTGCTGGTATGCGCGGCGATGCTGGCCGTGACCGCCTTCGGCATCGTGGGTCTCACCAGCTTCTGGGTACGCCAGCGACGCCGGCAGATCGGCATCCGCCGCGCCGTCGGCGCGACGCGTGCGCACATCCTGCAGTACTTCCAGACCGAGAACTTCCTGTTGAGCACGGCCGGCGTCGCCCTTGGCGTGATCCTCGCCTATGCCGCCAACCTGTATCTGATGCAGCACTATCAGTTCGACCGCATGCCCTGGTACTACCTGCCGGTCAGCGCGGTCGCCTTGTGGGTGTTGGGCCAGCTTGCCGTGCTTGGACCGGCCCTGCGCGCGTCGAACGTGCCGCCCGTGGTGGCCACGAGGTCGGTATGAGTCGCCATGTGCCAAACCGATTTGTAGGAGCGCACCCGGGCGCGACCGGCGTGAATCTCCAGCGGAGGCTGATGCCGTCGCGCCCGGGTGCGCTCCTACATGGGAGCAAAGCCATGACGATGGATTCGGGGAGGGCGTGATGTTCGGTTATTACCTCAATCTCGCGTGGCGCAGCCTGAAGCGCAACAAGGTACTTACCGCGCTGATGATCCTGGCCATCGCGGTCGGCATCGGCGCCAGCATGACCACGTTGACGGTGA
>CAZMMO010000136.1:0-6044 GCA_964567365.1 uncultured Rhodanobacteraceae bacterium
GGTCCTCAGCGATGCAGGGCGCGGTGGCCGATGTCGCGACGGTGGAAAGCGCCCTCGAAATGGATGCCGGAAACCACCGCATAGGCGCGATCGCGCGCGGCGGCCAGGTCCTCGCCCAGCGCGCAGGCGCACAGGACGCGCCCGCCCGCCGTGACCACCTGCCCTTCCCCGTCGAGGGCCGTGCCGGCATGGAACACCTTGGTGTCCGGTCCGGTATCGCCCTCCAGCCCGTGGATGGGCTTGCCCTTGGCATACTTGCCCGGATAGCCGCCTGAAGCCACCACCACGCCCAGCGCCGGGCGCCGGTCCCAGCGCGCCTGCACGCGGTCCAGGCGCCCGTCCAGCGCGGCCTCGACCAGGTCCACCAGATCGGACTCCAGGCGCATCAGGATGGGCTGGGTTTCCGGATCGCCGAAGCGCACGTTGAACTCCACCACGCGCGGCACGCCGGCCGAATCGATCATCAGCCCCACGTACAGGAAGCCCAGGAACGGCGCGCCTTCGGCGGCCATGCCGGCCAGGGTCGGCTGGACGATTTCCTCGACGATGCGCTGCTCCACCGCCGGCGTCACCACCGGGGCCGGCGAATAGGCGCCCATGCCGCCGGTATTGGGACCCAGGTCGCCCTCGTCGCGGCGCTTGTGGTCCTGGCTGGAGGCCATCGGCAAGGCCCGCTGGCCGTCGCTGATGACGATGTAGCTGGCTTCCTCGCCCTCGAGGAATTCCTCGATGACCACGCGCGCGGAGGCATCGCCGAAGGCATGCGCGCCGAGCATGTCGTGCAGGGCCAGTTCGGCATCGGCCAGCGTCAACGCCACCACCACGCCCTTGCCGGCGGCCAGGCCGTCGGCCTTGATGACGATCGGCGCACCCTCCTTGCGCACCCAGGCCAGGGCCGGCGCAAGCTCGGTGAAAGCCGCATGACGCGCGGTGGGAATATTGTGCCGGGCCATGAAGTCCTTGGCGAAGGTCTTGGAACCTTCCAGCTGCGCGGCCACGGCACGCGGGCCGAAGCAGCGCAACCCGGCGGCACGGAAACGGTCGACGATGCCGGCCACCAGCGGCGCCTCCGGCCCGACCACGGTCAACGCCACCTGCTCGTCGCGCGCCCGTTGCAGCAGGCCGTCGATGTCGGTGGCGGCCACCGCCACGTTGCGCAGGCCCGGTTCGCGCGCCGTGCCGGCATTGCCCGGCGCCACCAGCACCTCCTCCACGCGCGGCGACTGCGCCAGTTTCCACGCCAATGCATGTTCGCGGCCACCGCCGCCGATCACCAGAACCTTCATGGGAACTCCACCTCGGACCACGGCGTCGAGCGCGCCGGGGCGCTCATGATGCCGCAAAGCGCGGCACTCACAAAGTCGGATCCGGCATGCCGGCCGCCGCGCGCGCCCTGGCCACGATGCCGGCCAGTTCCCGGCCGGCAGCCTTGCCGGAATGCCGCGCCAGACCCGCGGACGTCGGATAGAACAACGCCGGCGTGCCATAGACCCGCAGCCGCATCAGCGCCTTCGTGTTGAACGACACGGCGCGCACGGCCCATCCCGGCGCCCGCGTGTGCACCGCATATCCGCCGTGGCAGCGGGCGAAATCGAAACGCGATTCGTTGATGCGCAAGGCGCGCGCGGCATGCACCTGGCCAAGCAGGTTGGCCGCCAGCTCCAGGCTGGCCGGAATGCTCCGGCAGTGTCCGCCGGTCGACAGGCCCTTCTGGCGGCTCCCCACCGGGACCCAGTGGATGTGCAAGGTCGGCAGGTACGGTTCAAGCGCCTGGAACTGGCGCGCGCACTCGGGACATTGCGGATTGAACCACACCACCAGAGCCACCGGCTTCCCGCGTGGCCCGGTATCGATTCCCTCCAGCGCCTGCACCGCCTGCCAGGGCCGCTGCGCCTGCATCAGGCGCGCCGCACGCTGCGGCGAATACAAGAACGGGCTCGTGGAGCAGCCGGCCAGGAGCAGGCCGGCAAGCGCGATCGGCCAAGGCCACGACGACAACCCCGGTGCCCGTGGACGGCCCTGATCCGGCACGCGCTTCATGCGCGGATGACGGCCCCGGTCAGGGCGTCGCGGATCGAGGTGGGCTTGCGCAAGCCGCCCAGCGGGGCGTCGACGATGGCGGCCAGCTCGTGCGGGAAGTAGCGCGCGACGGTGGCGGCGTCGCCCGCCGGCGGCTGGCCGTGCGGGTTGGCGCTGGTGGAGACGATGGCGCCGCCAAAGGCGCGACACAGCGCGGCGGCGGGAGCGTGCGCGGTCACGCGCAGGGCGATGCCGGCATGCGCGCCGGCCACCCACTCCGGCACGGCGGCCGCGCGCGGAAAAATCCAGGTGTGCGGGCCGGGCCAGGTGGCGTGCACTGCCTCCAGCACCGCGGCGGGCACGGCGTCGAGGTCGATCCAGGGCGCCACCTGCGCGAAATCGGCGCCGATCAGCAGCACGCCCTGCGTCGGCGGGCGCTGCTTGAGCGCGAACAGGCGCGCGAAGGCCACCTGGTCGCGCGGATCGCAACCCAGGCCGTACACGCCCTCGGTGGGATAGGCGACGACGCCGCCTGCGCGCAACGCGGCGGCGGCGGCGGGGATGTCCGCGAAATTCGATTCAGACATGGCGTGCGCGCTATCGCTGTTCGTGCTCGGCCTTGGCGAACAGGGCCTCGACCGCGTGCTGGGTGAGCGGGTGATAGCCGTCGCGGGCCTTGGCGAATACTTCACGCGCGTAGGCCAGGCCACCGGGCGTGTGCACGAAGGCCCGGTAGACCGGCAGGGTCAGGTACAGGCGGCCGATGCGCGTCATGTGCCCGGCGGCGGCGGGCCACACGCTGCGGTCGCCGGCAACGACGGCACGGCGGTACCAGCGCATGCCGATCTCGGCGTTGGGCGTGCCGGTGAGGTGCCAGGCTGCATCCATCGCACGGATGCGGTCGAGCCCGGTTTTCTCCGGCAGGCCGTCGAGAAAATACATCCATTCCTGCGTGTTCCAGCCCTTGGCATCCAGCCCGGTGGCGGGCAGCTCGCCGGCCAGGAAAGCCGCGCGCTCCTTGTCGATGGCGTCGAAGCGCGGCGAATCGGGAACCGGCGCATGCGCGGGGATGCCGGTGCCGTGGACCCACTCGTCCACTTCGTCCCAACTCATCGTGCCGGGGTACTTGTCGAGCAGATGGGTCTTGAGGAAGGCCAGCATCTGGCGGGTGGTGATCGAGTGCCAGGCGAAATGGTCGAAATAGCTTCGCAGCCAGGCGTCGAAATGCTCGCGGCCGAAGCGCTGCTCCAGCGTGCGCAGGAACCACGAGCCCTTGGAATAGGCCAGGGTGGACATCTGGTCGTCGGCGGCTCCCTCGCGCGGCTCGGGCACCAGGCGCTGCGCATTGGCCGGCATGTCCTCGAGGTTCTTCTGCAGGGTGCGGATGGAAAGCAGGGTTTCCTCGGTGGCCTGGCGACGGCCGTACAGGGCCTCGGTGATGCGCCCCTGCACGTAGGTGGTGAAGCCCTCGTTGAGCCAGAACTGGCGCCACGAGGCGTTGGTCACCAGGTTGCCCGACCAGGAATGGGCCAGTTCGTGGGCGATCAGCGACACCAGCGACTTGTCGCCGACGATGGCGGTCGGCGTGGCGAAGGTCATGTTGGGGTTTTCCATGCCGCCGTAGGGGAAGCTGGGCGGCAGCACCAGGATGTCGTAGCGACCCCAGCGGTACGGCCCGTACAGCGTCTCGGCCGTCTCGATCATCTTTTCGGTGTCTTCGAACTCGTGCGCGGCGCGCTCGACCACGCTGGGCTCGGCGTACACGGCGCTGCGCGGACCGGTCTCGCGCACGGCGATGTCGCCGGCGGCGATGGCCATCAGGTAGGACGGCACCGGATGGGTCTGGGCGAACGTGAAGTCGCCATCGGGCGCATGGGCGGCGTCATTGGGCGCGCTCATGATGATGCGCATGCCCTTGGGACCGGTGACATGCGCGTTCCAGGTGAAGCGGATGGCCGGCGAATCCTGCAGCGGAATCCATGAGCGCGCGTGGGTGGATTCGGACTGCGAGAACATGAACGGATGCTGCTTGTCCGCCGTCTGCGCCGGCGGCAGCCACTGCAGGCCCGCGGCCGTGGGCGCGGTGGCGTAGCGGATGCGCACGCGGCGCGGCTGGCGCGGCGCGGTGATGGTCAGCTTGCTGCCCATGTGCGGCGCCGGGGCGGCCAGGGTCCAGGCAAGCTTGCGCGTGGCGCCGTCCTTGCCGACGGCCTCGACGGCATCGATGCTCAGCTCGTCGGTATCGAGCACCAGGTCCCGGGCCTGCGCGTCCTTCCAGTCCAGCGTCAGGGTGGCATCGCCGGCCAGCGACTTGTGCCGGAAATCCAGCTTCAGGTCCAGGTCGACGTGGGTGACGACCACCTGGTCGGGGCGGGCATAGGAGTGCGGATCGGCGGCGTGCGCGGAGACCGGCACGACCAGTGCGGCCAGGGCCGCGACGGGGAACAGACGCATGGAAAAAATCCCGATATTGCAAAATGGCAGTATGCCATCTGCGCATCCGCGCCGACGATCCGGGCCCGGCATGAATGGCACTTGTCTTGGCCGTCTCCAGCCGATCCGCCATGCGGTCGCCTCGGCCCGTTCGTCCTTCGATACCTCAGGACGAACGGGATTGAGGGGTACGCCCGCCTCCGTAGCACAGATCCGTAGCACAGACGTGATCCCCTCGCCCCACGTTGAGGTCCGGGCACCTATCCCCGCGTGCGGGTGCGGTGCAGCGCGACGAACAGCACCAGCCCCGCCAGGGCACCCACGGCCAGACCGATGCCCGCGCCCCATACGGCACCGGTCTCCCCGCCCAGCCACCAGCCGAGGCCGGCGCCAAGCACGAACAGGACGATGACGGGCAGACAACCCATGGGCCAGAAAACCTCCGATCGATCATGTCCCGGACCGGGACTACCCGATCAGTGGAAAGGCAAGCCGAAAGCTTGTCAACATCACGGGTCCGGCCAGGGCTGCCTCAGGACGAGGGCGGATGCCGGCCGCGCCACTCGTGGCGAATCACGATGCCCGCCCCCAGCAGGGTGCCCAGCGCCAGCAGATACCAGGTGATGGCATAACCCAGGCTGTGATTGTAGATGCTGACCTTGGTGAGCCCGGCCTCGGGCCAGCGGCCCGGATGGGTACCGGCGTCGGCATCGACGAAGTACGGGGCCACGCGGTCGGCCGGCAGGCCGCGCGCCCTGGCGATGGCCGCCACGTCGCGCGAATACCACAGGCCTTTCTCCGGCTGGTTGCGGCGCAGGAAGCCGCCGCCGGGCTCGCTGGCCCGCAGCAGGCCCGTCACGCGGACCGCGCCTTGCGGCTGCCGCGCCTGCGCAAACGCCGGCGTGCCCGCAAGACCGGACGGGATGTAGCCGCGGTTGACCAGCACGAGGAAGCCGCGGTCGGTCTGGAACGGGGCCATCACCCAGTAGCCGTACCCGTCCTTGCTGCTGCCGCGCACCAGGGTCTGCGCGCCCGGCAGATAGTGGCCCGCCAGGCGCACGTGCAGATAGTCCAGATGCCCGGCGGCCACGCGCGGCCACTGCGCCGGCCCGGGAGCGGGCACCGGCGCGGCGTGCACGCGCGTTTGCATGTCGTGGCTGATGCGCAGCTTCAGGTAATAGCGATGCACCTGCCAGTTGCCCAGCCACAGGAAGCCGACAAAAAACACGGCTCCGAACGCCATCCAGAGCAGGAACTTGGTCCTGCCCGGTGCCGCCGGAGCCTGGTGCGGCCGGTCGCTCACTGGGGCGAAGTCACCTCGTGCATCTGCTGCGGCATCGGCATCATCAGCGCGTTCTCGGTGTACATCACCCAGATCGACGCGCCCAGCACGATGATCACCAGCACCGCGCTGAAGATGAAGGCCAGCATGTTCCAGCCCTCCTCCGAGCGGAAGTCCAGATGCAGGAAGTAGACGATGTGCACGAAGATCTGCACCACCGCCAGGGCCAGGACCACGAAAATGGTGGCCTCGCGACTGGCGATGACGTCGCCCATCACCAGCCAGAACGGGATGACGGTGAGGATCGCGG
>CAZMMO010000137.1:0-3209 GCA_964567365.1 uncultured Rhodanobacteraceae bacterium
GTCGGATCGACGAAGGACTTGAATCCGGCCAGTTTGATGGTGGTCAGGCGCATGAGGGGGCGATGTCCATGAATACGTACCCGGCGCAGCCTGCACCGGGCGTGCAGGTTGCCACTGTGCCAAGGGCGGCATCAAGGCGCAACGAGGAAATTATGTCCATATGTTAATCAATAAGTTGTAGTTATTATTTCATGAGAAACATCACACGAAATTCACGTCTCCGCCTCGATGGCCAAGGCATGGATGCCCTGCCCGATGAGGTCGTCCACGGCGGCATAGACCATGCGGTGACGCTGGATCGGCGTCTTGCCGGCGAACGCTTCGCTGCGGATGCGCACGCGGAAATGCCCCTGCCCCTCGCCGGCATGGCCGATGTGCCGGTTGCCCTCGTCGACGATCTCCAGCGCCACGGGGTGCAGGGCCGCCTGCAGGCGCCGGCGGATTTCCTCGACCGGGGCCGCCGCTGCGCTCACGGCAAGGTTTGCCGGAACGGACGCACGTCGACGCTGGCATAGACGCCGGCGGCCCGGTAGGGGTCGGCGTCGGCCCAGTCCCTGGCGGCGGCGAGATCGTCGAAACGGGCGATGATGAGGCTGCCGGTATACCCTGCCTGTCCCGGATCCTCGGCGTCGACGGCGGGAAACGGACCGGCCAGCAGCAGGCGTCCCTCGGCCTGCAATTGGTTGAGGCGCTCGAGATGGGCGGGACGGGCGGCCTTGCGGTGCTCGAGTGAATCGGCCACGTCGATGGCCACGATGGTGTACCACATGATCCAGCGGTTCCTTGTGCAGGCGGGGAGGACAGCGAGGATAACGCAGGCGGCAAGTCCGTGAGCACGCCGCTATCATGCAGGCATTCTCCGGATGGCTCGCATGTCCCTCTTTTCCGACCTTCACCCGACGCACGGAATGCCCATGCCGGTACATTGCGAACCGATGGGGGAATCCGCGCTGCTGCTGCGTCTGGGCGAAGGCATGGACGCCGCCGCCAACGCCCGCGTGCATGCGCTGGTGGCCGCGATCCGGGAGGCTGCCCTGTCCGGCATCGACGACGTCGTGCCGGCCTATGCCAGCGTGCTGGTGCGCCACCGCCTGACCGCGGCGCAAGCCGTTGCCGAGTTGCGGCGGCGCTTGCAGACGCTGGCCCGGGACCTGCCACGCGATGCACTGGCATCCCAGGGGCAAGTACATGACATCCCCGTCTGCTACGGCGGCGAATGCGGCGAGGACCTGGACGCCCTGGCCCGCTCCTGCGGCCTGCCGCCGGAGCGGGTGATCGCACTGCACGCCGCACCCGAATACCGCGTGGCCATGACCGGCTTTGCGCCGGGCTTTCCCTATCTGATGGGCCTGGATCCGCGCCTGGCCACGCCACGCCGCCGTACGCCACGCACCCGCGTGCCGGCCGGTTCGGTGGGCATTGCCGGGGCACAGACAGGCATCTACCCCGGCGAGCTTCCCGGCGGCTGGCAGTTGATCGGGCGCATTCCATTGCGTCTGTTCGATCCGGCCCGTCCCGACCGGCCCTGCCTGTTGCTGCCGGGCGACCGTGTTCGTTTTCGTCCCGTGGGTCATGCGGATTTTCTCCGCCACGGGGAGGCGCAGGCCGGATCATGTTGAGCGTCGAACGGCCGGGACCGTTGACCACGCTGCAGGACGCGGGCCGACCGGGCAGCGCGCATCTGGGCATCGGCCGTGCCGGCGCCGCCGACCTGCCGGCCCTGCGCCTGGCCAACGCGCTGGTCGGCAACCCGGACGACGCCTGCGTGCTGGAAATGACCCTGGCCGGGCCCACGCTGGTCTTCCACGAGCCCGGCGTGGTCGCGCTGACCGGGGCGCCCCTGCCCGCGGCCCGCGTTGACGATGCGCCGCTGCCGATGTGGCACGCCTGCGCCATTGCCGCCGGCGCGCGCCTGACGCTGGGCCCGATGCGTACCGGCTGTCGCAGCTACCTGGCCGTCGGCGGCGGCATCGACGTGCCGCCCTGGCGCGGCAGCCGCAGCACCGACGTCAACGCGGGGCTCGGCCCGTGGCCGCGCGCGCTGGCGGCGGGCGACATGCTGGCCACGGGGGAGCCTCCGGTCCGACCGGACCGGACGGCGGCGTCATGGTCGCTGGATCCCCGGCCATGGTTTCACCCGGCCCGGCCCTGCCGCATCCGGTTGTTGCCGGGCAGCCACACGGGAATGCTCGATGCCGATTCGCGGGACGCACTGACAAACCGCGACTTCACCACCGGCCGCGACAGCAACCGCGTCGGCATGCGCCTGGACGGGCCGGTTCTGGCCTTGCGCCAGTCGCTGGAACTGGTCAGCGAAGGTCTGGTGCCCGGCGTCGTGCAATTGCCTCCTGACGGCCGCCCCATCATCATGGGCTGCGAGCATCCGGTGACCGGCGGTTATCCGCGCATTGCCCAGGTGGCGGCCGTGGACCTGCCCCTGCTTGCGCAGTGCCGGCCGGGAGACGTGTTGCGCTTTGCCTGGATCGAACCGGAGCAGGCCTTGCGCAAGCTGGCCGAACGCGAATCCGCCCTCACCCGCCTCATCGGACACATCCACCAGCGACGGCAATCGGCATGACCGGGATCGACCTCAATTGCGACATGGGTGAATCCTTCGGCGCCTGGCGCATGGGCGCCGATGCCGAGGTCATGCCCTGGGTATCGTCGATCAGCGTGGCCTGCGGCTTCCACGCCGGCGATCCGCGGACCATGCTGGACACGCTGGAGGCGGCCGCCGGGGCGAAGGTGGAGGTGGGTGCGCACATCGGCCTGCCCGACCTGGTCGGTTTCGGCCGCCGTACCCTGGCCATCAGTGCGCGCGAACTGTATGCCATCGCCGTGGTCCAGCTCGGCTCGTTCGCGGCCATGGCCCGTTGCCGCGGTTTGACGCCGCGTCACCTCAAGCCCCACGGGGCGCTGTACCACATGCTGGAGGACGACGTGGAACTGGCCGACGCCATGGTGCAGGCCGTACGCGACGTGGATCCCTCGCTGCGCGTGGTCGGTTTTGCCGGCGGGCAACTGTGCCGGGTGGCGGCGCAAGCCGGGCTGGCCGTGGCCCACGAGGCTTTTGCCGACCGCCGTTATGGCAGCGATGCAAAATTGCTGCCCCGGGGCGCGCCAGGCGCCGTCATCGAGGACATCGGCGCGGCCGTGGAACAGGCCGTCTCCCTGGCCAGGGACGGCCGCGTCACGGATTCCTCGGGCAA
>CAZMMO010000137.1:3309-6024 GCA_964567365.1 uncultured Rhodanobacteraceae bacterium
GGTGTCGATCACGAAGCGGTAGTGCACGTCGCCGGCCAGCATGCGCTCGTAGGCCGTGTTGATGTCCTGGATCGGGATCACCTCGACGTCGGAAACGATGTCGTGTTCGGCACAGAAATCGAGCATCTCCTGGGTTTCGCGGATACCGCCGATCATCGACCCGGTCAGCGTGCGCCGGCCGTGGATCAGCGCGGCGGCCCCCACGGGCGCGGGCGCCTCGGGCATGCCGACCAGCACCATGCTGCCGTCGCGCCCGAGCAACTGCAGGTAGGCGTTGTAATCGTGTACGGCCGAGACCGTGTCCAGGAGCATGTCGAACTGCTGCGCATGTTGCCGGAACACCGCCTTGTCGCGGGTCGGGATAAATGCGTCGGCGCCCAGCTTCAGCGCATCGTCGCGCTTGTCCGGCGAATGGCTGAGCACGCTCACGTGCGCGCCCATGGCCTTGGCCAGCTTCACGCCCATGTGCCCGAGCCCGCCCAGGCCGACCACGCCCACCCGGCTGTCGGGCCCGACGTTGAAGCGGCGCAGTGGCGCATAGGTGGTGATGCCGGCGCACAGCAGCGGGGCGGAGCCGGCCGGGTCCAGGTTTTCGGGCATGCGCAGCAGGTAGTTCTCGTCCACCACGATGCGGGTGGAATAGCCGCCGTAGGTCGGGCGCCTGCGATCCAGCTTGATGCCGTCGCGTTCGTAACCGTTGTAGGTGAAGCTTGCGCCTGCGGCGCAGAACTGTTCCTCGCCCGCACGGCAGGCCTCGCACTGACGGCAGGAATCGATGAAGCAACCCACGCCGACCCGGTCGCCGTTTTTCCAGCGCGTGACCCCGCTCCCGAGCGCCGTCACCTCGCCGACGATCTCGTGGCCCGGCACCAGTGGGAAAACCGAGTTTCCCCACTCGTCGCGTACTTGATGCAGGTCCGAGTGGCACACACCGCAGTAACGGATGTCGATCTGGACGTCATGCGGCCCGGGGGCCCTGCGTTCGATCGAGAAAGGTCCGAGTGGAGTGTGCGCCGAGCGCGCGGCGTAGGCAGGAGTGGTCATGGCAACCTCATGCGGCGATCCGGTGGAGACCGCTCAGGATAACGCGTCGCCGGCATCGTCGGACACGCTGGTGTTTGCCGGCAAGACCAAGCACGATAGCGATGCATCGGATCGATGCCATCTTCCAGACCACGGGAAAACATGCATGCCCACCACGCGCCGCCTGCGTATCCGCTCCCCGCACGACCGCGATTTCGAACGTGATATCGCCGCCATTCGCCATCAGCAGCAGCTGCCGGAGGCGTTTCCCGACGAGGTCGTGGCGGCGGCGGCCGAAGCCGCGCGGAATCCGCGTCTGCCGGATCTGGATCGCACCGACATTCCCTTCGTCACCATCGATCCTCCCGAATCGATGGATCTGGACCAGGCCTTGCACGTGGAGCGTCGGGGCAACGGCTATCGCGTGCATTACGCGATCGCCGACGTCGCCGCCTTCGTGACGCCCGGCGGCGCCGTGGACCGGGAAGCGCAGTGCCGCGGCGAAACCCTGTACGGGGCCGACCGCACCATCCCGCTGCACCCCAAAAGTCTCTCCGAAGGCGGCGCCTCGCTGCTCCCCGGACAGGAGCGCCCGGCCCTGTTGTGGAGCATCGACGTCGATGCCGAGGGCGAAGGCGTGCAGGTCGAGGTGCACCGTGCCCGCGTGAAAAGCCGGGCCAAGCTCAGTTATGCCGGCGTGCAGGCCGACATCGACGCCGGTCGCGCCGACGCCATGTGGGACCTGGTGCGCGAAGTGGGAGAACTGCGCATGCGCCGGCAGCGCCGCCGCGGCGCCATCAACCTGGGCCTGCCGGAGCAGGAAATCGGCATTCGGGACGGGCGCTGGGAGTTGAGCTACCGCGCACGCCATGCCGTCGAAGACTGGAACGAGCAGATGTCGCTGCTTACCGGCATGGCCGCGGCCCATCTCATGGTCGAGGCCGGCGTCGGCCTGTTGCGCACGTTGCCCGAGGCCGATCCCGACGCCCTGTTGAGGGTACGCAACGCCGCCCGTGCACTGGAAATCGACTGGCCACAAGACCTGTCTGTTGCGGATTTCCTCAACACGCTCGATCCGTCCAATCCGACCCACGTGGCCATGCTGGTCGCCTCGACCAGCCTGCTGCGCGGCGCCGACTACGTGGCCTTCGACGGCGCCCTGCCCGAACATCGCCGGCATGCCGCCCTGGCGGCCGAATACACCCATGCGACCGCTCCGCTGCGGCGCCTGGTGGACCGCTACACGGGCGAAGTCTGCGTGGCCCTGTGCGCCGGCAGGCCGGTCCCCGACTGGGTGCGGGAAACCCTGCCGGAGCTGCCGGAGCGCATGCGCGAGGCGGGGCGGCGGGCCGGTCGTTTCGAGCATGCCGTGGTGAATCTGGTCGAAGCGGTGATCCTGGAAAAGCGCGTCGGCGAAATCTTTGCCGGTTGCATCATCGAGATCGACCGCGGCCATCCCGAGCGCGGCGACGCCATGGTACGCACCCCGGCCATCGAGGCCCGCGTGGATGGTGATACCGCGTTGCCGCTGGGCCAACGGGTCGAGCTGAAGCTGGTCCAGGCAGATCCCGACAATCGCAAGGTGCGCTTCGAACTGGCCTGAGGAAGCCCTGGACGACGAAGGTTTTTCGAACCCCCTTGTAGACACTCTGTTCGCCGTCAAGCCTTATCGAGGTCGGCATACAGGCGGGA
>CAZMMO010000138.1:0-6006 GCA_964567365.1 uncultured Rhodanobacteraceae bacterium
GCACGGTGACCAGGGCGTCGGCCTCGGGGTGGAACATGCCGTACTGTTTGGCCACATCCAGGTCGGGGTCGGCCAGGATCGGGAAGCCGACCTCGGTCTTGCCGACGTTGGCGATGTCCTTGGCCCAGCCATGGTGCGATTCCACCGAATCGACCGACAGGCCGACCAGCTGCGCGTTGCGCTGCTCGAACTCGGCGCTGCGGCGGGCGAACTGGGCGAACTCGGTGGTGCAGATGGGGGTGAAGTCCTTCGGATGCGAGAACAGCACCTTCCATTTGCCGGGGGCGAAATCGTGGAACGTGATCGAGCCCTTGGTGGAATCCAGGGTGAAGTTGGGAGCGGTTTGTCCAAGTTGCAGACTCATGGTGCGATACCTCTTTCAGGTTGTGCAGTGTGATGAAAACGGGGGTGGATCAAGCGGCCGAGGCGAGTACCTCGTCGCCGCCGATACATCGGCCGAACCAGGCCAGGCGCGGCGCCAGCGCGGCGACCTCGCCCACGATCAGCAGAGAAGGGGCCTGGATGCGGTGACGGCGGGCCAGCGCGGGCAATGCCTGCAGGGTGCCGGTGAGGACGCGTTGCTCGGGACGGGTGCCGTTTTCCACCAGGGCGAACGGGGTGTCGGCGGCGCGTCCGTGGGCGAGCAGTTGCCGGGTCAGCAGGTCGATCTGGGAGACGGCCATGTACAGGGCCACGGTGTGGTGTTCGCGCGCCAGTGCGGCCCAGTCGCCGGGCTGCAGGTCGTGCGCGCGGTGGGCCGTGGTCAGGTGCACCGACTGCGCGTGCTGGCGATGGGTCAGCGGTACGCCGGCATGGGCGGCGCAGGCCAGCGCGGCGCTGATGCCGGGCACCACCTCGTAGGCGATGTCGTGCTCGCGCAGGAACTCCAGCTCCTCGCCGCCGCGGCCGAAGACCAGCGGATCGCCGCCCTTCAGGCGCACCACGTGGCGCCCGGCGCGGGTGTGCTCGAGCAGCAGGCGGTGGATGCGGGCCTGGGTGGCATCGTGGTCGCCGCCCACGCGCTTGCCCACGTCGATGCGCTCGGCATCGCGGCGTGCCAGATCCAGGATGCCCGGACCGATCAGGCGGTCGTGCAGGATCACGTCGGCCTGTTGCAGCGCGCGCAGGGCCTTGAGCGTCAGCAGGCCGGGGTCGCCGGGGCCGGCGCCCACCAGGGTGGCCCGCCCGGCATGGGCGAGTGCCGCGGGTGGGGTGTCCAGGGCCTCCAACATTGCCCGCTCGGCCTGCTCCGGCAGCGCCTTGCGCAGCCAGGCGCCGACCGGGCCGTCCAGCAGCCAGTCGTAGAAGCGCCGGCGGGCGGCCAGGTCGCCGAAGGCGGCGCGGATGCGCCCGCGGTGGCAGGCCGCCAGCCGCGCGAGCGTGCCCCAGGATTCGTCCAGTTGCGCTTCCAAGTGCGCGCGCAGGCGACGCGCCAGGGCCGGCGCCTGGCCGCCCGTGGAAATGGCCAGGGTCAGGGGACCGCGACGCAGGCGGGCCGGGGCGTGGAAAGTGGACAGGCCGGCGTCATCGACCACGTTGATGAAGATGCGCCGCGCCTCGGCGTGGCGTGCCACCTGCCGGTTGACGGCCGCGTCGGACGTGGCCGCCACCACCAGCCAGACGCCGTCCAGCCAGGCCGGGCGAAACGCGCCGGCCAGGTGGGTGATGCGTCCGTCGCGGGCCTGACGCTGCAGGCAGAGCGTCAGTGCCGGCGCGGCCACGGACACGCGTGCCCCGGCCTCCAGCAAAGCCTCCACCTTGCGCGCGGCCACGACGCCGCCGCCCAGTACCAGTACGGGGCGTGAGTCGAGGTCGGCAAAGAGGGGAAACAGCGACATGTGCGGCGGCCGCGAAGGCGGAAGGGGAACGCTCACCGTAGTGCGCAGCCCCGGGCGCGTGAAATGATGCGTGGCTGTTCCCATATGTCCGCAAAGCATCTTGGACCGCCCCGAAACGTTTCCAGGGCGAATACACGACCGGTTTTGCGCGGAGAAATTGGTATGGTCGCGAATCGCGCATGCTGCAACAGATTGACGCAGGGTGGTTTGTCGCGGAGCGGTTCCACGGGGCGGGAAAACCCGTGTACCGGGCGTTTCCGGGCTTTGGCGCCGATCCACTTTGGACGGCTATATGGCCAAAAAAAGATGTGGACGAGACCCCGTCATGCTGTTATGTTAAAGACTCATAACCGGCGCGGTGCCGGTTTGCAACGAGGAGTTCCATCCATGAAACCCATGATTACCAACGTCATTACCTTTACCCCCAATTACCGCTGGAATTCGTTCGCCGTATCTGGTCGCCGGAGCCCACAACCACCCAAGGAACGTACATCATGACCCTGACCCAATTGCGTTACATCGTTGCCATCGCCGATTCCGGCCTCAACATCACCCTTGCCGCCGAGCGCATCCACGCCACGCAACCTGGTGTCAGCAAGCAACTCAAGCAGCTCGAAGGCGAACTCGGTTTCCAACTGTTCGCACGCAAAGGCAAGAGCCTCAGCGCCATCACGCCCGCCGGGCAGCAAGTCGTCGCCCGCGCCCGCATCGTGCTGGAACAGTCGCGCTCCATCCGTTCGCTGGCCGCCAACCTGCGCGGCGACGTCCATGGCGAACTTACCCTTTTGACCACACATACACAGGCCCGCTTCGTGCTGCCGTCGGTGATCGCGTCGTTCCGCCGCAGCAACCCGCTGGTGAGCCTGCATCTGCGCCCGCACGGCGATGCCCAGGTACAGAGCCTGTTCGCCAATGGCCAGGCGGACCTGGCCATCATCAGCAGCAGCGGGCGCACGCCGCTGGGCGGTCTGGCGATTCCGCTGTACCGCTGGCGCCGCGCCGTCATGGTGCCGCGCAAGCATCCCCTGGCGAGCCTCAACCGGCACCTGCGCCTGGGCGACCTGGCGGGCGAGCCGCTGGTCAGCTACGACTCGTCGCTGCGCCCGGAATCCTCGTTGCGCCAGGCATTCCTCAATGCCGGCATGCAACCGCGCTTTGCCTGCACCTCCAGTGACGCCGATCTCATCAAGACCTATGTCCGCGCCGGTCTGGGCGTGGGCATCCTGGCCGAGATGGCCCTGCGGCCCGAGGATGACCGCGACCTGCAGGTACTGGATGCCGGCGACCTGCTGCCGCCGTGCACGGCCTGGCTGGTCCTGCGCCGCGATCGCGTGCTGCGCGATTACACGCTGGACCTGGTGAGCCTGCTCGCGCCGCACCTGGATACCCGCGACATCCACCTGGCCCTCAACGGCGATGCCGATCCGGTGTGGCCCGAGGCCCCGACCTGGCACACGCTGAAAGCGGAATTCGCGAACGCTGCCACGGCCTGACCTGACAGGCTGCCGTCGGACCATCCAGCCACCGACCGTTTCCGTGACGAGCACCGTCCGGGAGCGGCCGGTGGCTGTTTTGTCTCGGCCATGCGGGGCGGACAACGCCCGCCATCACGGCGCCTTGCGGCGGGCAGTGCCCACCCTGCCAAGGTCTCAAACCTCCAGGTGCAGGCCGCACTCGCGCTTGACGCCGAAGAAGCGGGTGTCCTCGTCGCGCATGCCGGGGTGCCAGCGGCGCGTGGTGTGGGTGTCGCCGATGGACACGTAGCCCTGGTCCCACAGCGGGTGGTAGGGCAGGTCGTGCTGCTTGAGGTACATGCCCACGTCGCGGTCGCTCCAGTCGGCGATCGGGTGCACCTTCCAGCGGCCGTGGCGCTGCTCGACGAAGGGCGTGTGCGTGCGGCTGGTGGACTGGTCGCGGCGCAGGCCGGCGAGCCAGGTGGCGGCGCCCAGTTCTCCGAGCGCGCGTTGCATCGGCTCGACCTTGGCCAGCCGGTTGTAGCGCTCGAGTCCTTCGGCACCCTGTTCCCACAGCTTGCCGTGGCGGGCTTCCAGCCAGGTCGGGCTCAGGGCCGGGCGCGCGACGTGCAGGTTCAGGTCCAGGCGTTCGCGCAGCTGGTCGATGAACCGGTAGGTTTCGGCGAACAGGTAGCCGGTGTCGATGACGATGACCGGGATGTCCGGCTGCTCGCGCGTGACCAGGTGCAGCATGACCGCGGACTGCGCGCCGAAGCTGGAGGACAGCACGTGCGGGCCGGGCAGGTGGTCGAGTGCCCAGCGCACGCGCGCGCGCGCGTCCAGCGTGGCCAGGGTGTCGTTGAAGTCGATGTGGTCGTCGTTGGCCGGTTCGTTGATGGTGGCAGCGGCAAGGCTCATGAGGCGTACTCCAGAGCAGGGCGGCGCTTGGGCGGGTCGATCAGCTTGGCCCGGACCACGAAGTCGCCGAAATGTTCGCCTTCCTCGCGCTCGGCGGCAAAACGTGCAAACAACTCGTCGAGTGCGGCGAGGATGGCTTCCTCGTTGATGTTTTCGCGATACATGCCGTTCAGGCGCTCGCCGCGGTGGTCGGCGCCGATGCGCAGGTCGTAGCGGCCCACGGCGCGGCCGACCAGGGCGATCTCGCCGATGTACGGGCGCGAGCAGCCGTTGGGGCAGCCGGACATGCGGAAGTGGATGGGTTCCTCGCGCAGGCCGTGCTTGTCCAGCAACTGCTCTATCTTGTCCATGATGGTCGGCAGGTAACGCTCGCTTTCGGCCATGGCCAGTCCGCAGGTCGGCAGCGCCACGCAGGCGATGGCATGCTGGCGGATGCCGCTGTTGGTGCGGTAACCATCCAGCCCGTGTTGCTCGACCAGGGCGTCGATGGCGGCCCGGTCTGCGGGTGCCACGCCGGCGATGACCACGTTCTGGTCGCAGGTCATGCGGATGCGACCCTTGTGCACGCGCGCGATTTCACGCATGCCGGTCTGGCGCGAGTTGTTCGCGTCATCGTGCAGGCGGCCGCTGGGGATCTGCAGTGTCAGGTGCCACAGGCCATCGTCGCCTTCGATCCAGCCGAATCGGTCGCCGTTGTGCTCGAAGTGGTAATCGCGGGGTGGCTCGATCGGGAAGTCCAGGCGCGATTGCAGCTCGTCGCGATACCACTGCAAACCGCGGTCGTCGATGGTGTATTTCAGGCGCGCGTGCAGGCGCTCGCTGCGGTCGCCGAAGTCGCGCTGCACGGCGACGGCGTGCCAGCAGGCGTCGAGGATGTGCTCCTTGGGCACGTAGCCGATCAGGTCGCCGAGCTTGGGATAGGTGGCCGGATTGCCGGCGGTGGCGCCCATCGAACCGCCCGGCGCCAGGTTGAAGCCGGCCAGCTTGTGGTGCTCGTCGAGGATCGCGATCAGTCCGCAGTCCTGCGCGAACACGTCGATGTCGTTGTACGGCGGAATGGCGATGCCGAACTTGAACTTGCGCGGCAGGTAGGCCGGGCCGAGCAGCGGTTCGTCGTCCTGCGAGCCGTCCGAAGTGCGCTCCTTCTTGTCGATCCACAATTCCTTGTAGGCCGTGGTCTGCGGCTTGACGTGATTCATGATTTTCAACGCCCACTCGTACAATTCGGCGTGGGTCGAGGACAGCTCCGGGTTGACCGAGCAGATCACGTTGCGCACGTCGTCGCCGCAGGCGGCCAGCGTGGACAGGTCGGTCTCGTTGATGCCGCCGATCATCTCGCGCAGGTGTTCCTTGCGCACGCCGTGGAACTGGAAGGTCTGGCGGGTGGTGATGCGCAGCCCGCGCTCGGCGTAGCGGCTGGCCAGTTCGTCCAGGTCCCGCCACTGACGCGTGGTCAGCACGCCGCCGGGCAGGCGCACGCGGACCATGAACTGGTAGTCCGGTTCCAGCTTCTGCTTGCGCCGCTCGTCGCGGATGTCGCGGTCGTCCTGCATGTAGCTGCCATGGAACTTCAGCAGCTTGGTGTCGGGCTCGCTGATGGCGCCGGTGGTGGCGTCGGCCAGGCCAAGATCGATCGTGCCGCGCAGAAAGCGGCTTTCGGCCTTGATGTGTTCCAGCTTGGAAAGCGGTTTGTTGCTCATGAAATCCAGACTTTGATTGTGTCGATCGTGTGCGTGCGTTTGTGTGTAGGAGCGCACCCGGGCGCGACAGCATCAGCGTTCAATGAGCCTCGAGCC